>CBFDAH010000057.1:0-14584 GCA_965602785.1 uncultured Syntrophobacterales bacterium | reverse complement strand
CCTCCCTTCCCTCCTCTATTCCCTCGGGCCTCTTCTCTCTCAATTTGAGACTGTTCTCTTGAGCCAAGAAAACCCCTGCCGGCTGAGACGGCCCGGGTTTTTAGAGTGCTTACCTGGGTTTCGAGAAACCGCCGGGTTTTTATGCGTCAACATACTTGAATAATTTGATTTTCTGAGGATTTTCCTGCATTTTTTGGCTTCCCTCGCCCCGGTCATTTTGAGAAAGGCTTATTCTTCGAAAGGCACGGGATTTTATCTGCGAGTCCGTCAAAATCATGGTAAGATGTGCCTGTCGCATTCAAAAGTTGAATAGTTCCCCCCTAATAGTGTTAAAAGATATGGACATTATCAAGCTGACCCGTCAAAGTCCCCAGGAATTGTTGGAACGCCTCCGGCAAGTGCCTCTGTTGCATCAACCCGAAATTCGCATTTATGACGACGCCCTCATCACTCTCGAGCACCTGCACACCGACTCCCTGGCTCCGACCCAGAACTATGTGTGGCTGGCGGAGTTGAAAAAGGTCCAGGAGCTGCGTTGGAGCTTGGCCGAGCACAGCGTCGATCTATTTCGGCTGGATGGGTTCGTGACATACACGGTGAGAGGGGCGGACGGCGTGGAGGAGCGCTACGACGTCTATCCCCCGGTCGTGGAGGAGTCCATGGAGGCGGACGGGAGGGTGGCCCTTCTCATCAATGACGGTATGCACCGCCTGTACCTGGCAAGGCTGGAGTGGGTGGTGCCCCAGGTGGTCTACGTCCGGGGGGTGCCGAAAGCCTATCCTTACTATGCCTTTCCCCGGCTCGGGGGCTGGGAGGGCATCGATTTACTGCCGGATAACCCGGACCCCAAGAAATACCTCAAGAAGTGCCACCGCCGGCGGGACAACAAACGCCTGTACCGGGACTTCCAGTCGGTGTTCGCCAACGTCGGCCGTTCCCGCAGCCGGCTCCTCACTTCCAGCTGAAAACCTTCTTGACCCCCGTGGGTGAGGGCGGGGGAGGCCCCTGCTCCAGGGTATCCACCATCCGCGCCGCCAGGCGCGTCATCAGGGCGCCCATGTCCGGAGTGGGATAAGGCCTGGTTTCCGTCACCCAGAGGTCGAGGACGGGTCGGCGTGTGGCCTTGATACTGTCCGTCAGGCACCACAGGATCTGGCCGTTTTTGGCGTCCACCACCTTGAGGTCCACCTGAATACCGGCAGTTCCCACCGTACCGCCGTCCAGGTAATAAGGAATCTCCCCCAGCAAAAGGACATCCAGCCGGTGACCTTGGGCCAGGCGCAGGGCCTCTTTCGTGGTGGAGAATGTTTCCGGAAGGCGCACCACCTCCGTGAAGGGCCGTCTCAGGAGCAGCTCCCGGTGAAAAATCCGGGTAATGGCAGCATTCGCTTCCGGCGTCTCGGGAGAACCGCGGAAGGAAAACAGGCCCACCCTCGACAGTCGCAGGTTTTGGATACCGGGATGTACGAAAATCTGGTCCCGGTTGGTGATTTTCGGTTTGGCCAGCAATGGGGGGTTCCAGGAGGGAGCCGGGAACTGGTCAATTTGAGCATGACGGCAGCCCCACCCTGAAGTCAGGCCACCAATAAGCAATAATATTCCCAGGATTTTCGCGGCCTGGCTCATCTGACTCACACCTCCCGGTGAAAACGTATACAAGGTTCTCGCCAATGTTGACATGGCCCCGACCTCAGCCCTCTGCCATGGTTATCAACGCGACGCTCCTTGCCGATAACAAGACTGCAAAAACTGCGCCCTGGCCCGCCATAGGCCATTTACCTTGGCAAGTCCCCATCCTTCGGCTATTCTGGCCTTGACGCAAAAAACCAGCCCACCAGAAGTGGTTCATGACTCTCATTTTAATCGGCATTTTATTGGCGATAGCCTTGGTCATCCTGGGGCAAAAATTTCCCCAGCTCCAGCCTTACCGCTGGTTCCTTATTGTCCCGGTCATCCTGGCCGCGATCCTCATCTCAATGGTGAAAATTGTGCCGCCCGGCCACGTGGGGGTCCTGGTTCTCTTCGGGAAGGTTCATGGCAGCATTCAGGAAGGCCTTCACCTGGTGAACCCCCTGACCTCCATGGAACTTATGAGCATCCGCACCCAGGAGATTTTCGAGCACGCCGAAGCTCCCTCTAAAGAAGGGCTCAACATTGTATTGGAGGTAAGCTGTCTCTATCGCCTCAACCCCCAGGATGCGGTGCAGGTCTGCCGCACGATCGGTCCCCGCTACCAGGAGATCGTGGTCAAGCCTCAATTCCGCGCGGCCATTCGGGGCGTCACCGTGGGCCACGATGCCAAGGACCTGTATACTTCCAGCCGGGAGGTGATCGCTGAAGAGATCTTTCAGGATTTGTCCGGGGACATGAAAAAGCGGGGCGTCGATGTGGAAAAGATTTTGCTGCGCCGCATCCAGTTACCGCCCTCGGTGGTGGAGGCCATCAACTCCAAGCTGGAGGCGGATCAGGAGGCGCAGCGCATGGAATTCGTTCTGGTAAAGGAAAAACAGGAAGCGGAACGCAAACGCATTGAAACCCAGGGCATCCAGGACTTCCAGCGCATCATCGCCCAGGGCCTCTCAGAGCAAATCCTGCGCTGGAAAGGCATCGAGGCCACCTTAAAGCTGGCCGAATCGTCCAATAGCAAGGTGGTGATCGTGGGCGGCCGGGAGGGTTTACCCCTGATTTTAAACGCCGGTGAGAAGACCAAACCCTGAAAAAAGATTGACAGGGAGAAGCGGGCAAATTGAGAAGGGCAAGGGGGTAACCGAGGTAAAGTTCTGGTGGCGTCCTTCCCGGGACTCCGCCAGGCATGGCAAGATGTCATAACTCGTCGAGGCAAGGCTGCTGTTCCCATTCGACGGGCCTCACCCGCCGCCAGGGCTGGGACCATCTCCTCATCCCGGTGTAGGTCATGGGCGACACGAGTTGGGGAGGAGGCCAGGAAGCAGGAGTCATCCCTTAAGAGAGGTTCTTCATAATCCCCGGCCGCTCTCCTGAATAGCCTGCTCCAGTTCCTCTTCCAGGGTCGATGGGAGACCCTCGATTTTCACGGAAAGAAAGCCCCTGACGATGGTGGAGACAGCCTCCTCTTCGTCCAGCCCTCGGGCCATCAGGTACTCGATCTCTTCTGCCGCGATGCGGCCCACCGCCGCCTCGTGGGACATGTCCACCCCGGACTCCGGCTCATCCAGGAGCACCAGCCAGGGGTCCTGGGCCAAGAGCTGGAGAAGCTCGGAGCGTTTGATTTTCCCGCCGGAAAAACCCTAGTTGATCTCCCGGTCCAGAAAAGGGGTGAAATTATAGGCCTCAGCCAGTGCCTGGTATGCCACCCGGCCCCCGGAGCAGGCCCTGAGAATGTCCCTGGTCTTGACGCCCCGGATGGTGGGGGGCCGCTGAAAAGCGAGACCCAGGCCCAGCCGGGCCCGGGCAAAGGTGGGGAGCCGGGTGATATCCTCGCCCCGAAAAATGATGTCGCCCCGCTCAACTCGGTAGCGCTCAAAACCCATGAGGGCCATGAGCAGAGTCGATTTGCCAGAGCCGTTCCTTCCGAAGAGGATGTGGGTCTCCCCCATTGGGATGTTGAGGTTGAGGCCCTTCAACACCTCCTGACCGTCGATACTTACCCAGAGGTCGTAAATTTCCAGCATGTTCATTAAGGTTCCGCCATAAAAAAAGCCCCCAAAGAAGTATTTGGGGGCTGGTTCGCACCTGTTCCCAAAAGTTTTGTAACAGTAGGCGATTAGGCGTACAGTGCTACTGGGCTTCCGCAGGAACCGGCAGCTTCGGGATACTCGGGGCCAACTTGTTGTACTTGAGGCCGAAGGCCCGCTGCTGAAATGCTTTGGGGTTGAACGCCTTGGTCAGCTCCACTTCTTCCGGGGTCAGGATGCGCACGATGCCAAATTGGTCCACTATGGCAAACCGCTCCCCTTTTGCCAAGCAGGAGGCTACCGTGTCTTCACCTTTCAACGTTTTCTTGGAAACGCACAGGAGTTTCTGCGCCATGGCCCCGGAGGCGATAAGCATAACCGCGACCACAGCTAGTATCAGACCTACTAACACTTTTGACCGCATTCCTTTCCTCCTTTTTAAGGATTAGTACCCGGCTTTCCCCCCCGTGTGTATACACGGTAAAAGCCGCCTATTTAAGATTCCATGACTAGTATAATTGCCTCTGAGGTAAAGTCAACTTAAATTGTATCACCCCTTTCAAAAATCTTAACGTAAAGGGAGTTCTCCGGGGGTGAGCCAGGTTCCCCACCCCCTCTGACTCTCTCATTTTTTCTTGACGCCGCGGCCTCCTATGCTCTATAAAAAGTGTAGACTCTTTTGCGGTCAAAGATTGTTGAAAATTTCACAAACTTTGGCTATAGTGGAATGCAACCAATAACATATATAAGGTGAAACTAAATGGCAGTTAAAAAGCAAAAGAACCAGCCGGTAGGGGCCGTAATGGTGGTAGGTGGCGGTATCGCCGGGATGCAGGCCGCCCTGGATCTTGCTAATGCCGGATATTTGGTCCATATGGTTGAAGAGAAGCCAGCCATTGGTGGGGTGATGTCCCAGCTTGATAAGACCTTCCCCACTAATGACTGTGCCATGTGAATTATTTCCCCCAAGCTGGTCGAGGTCGGCCGGCACATTAACATTGAAATCCACGCTCCGGCGGAGGTCGTAGGCATCAGCGGCGAACCGGGCGATTTCTCGGTCAAAGTGCGCGAGATGGCGCGCTACATCGACATGGAGAAGTGCATTTCGTGTGGTGTCTGCGCCGAGAAATGCCCGAAGAAAGTGTCTGATGAATTCAATCAGGGCCTGGGCATGCGCAAAGCCGCGTATCTGGGGTATGCCCAGGCGGTGCCCCCCAAGTATGTCATCGACAAGGCTACCTGCATTTATTTTTTGAAAGGCGGCAAGTGCAAGGCCTGTGAAAAGTTTTGTCCCACCGGGGCAGTGGACTTCTCCCAGGCGGACCAGGAGCGGGTTATCGAGGTGGGTGCGGTAATCCTGGCTCCGGGTTTCAAGCCTTATGATCCCACCAAGTATTCCGCCTATCACTATGCCAACTTCCCCAACGTCATCACCGGTATGGAGTTGGAGCGGATCCTGGCCGCGGCCGGGCCTTTCCAGGGCCACATGGTTCGTCCTTCGGACCATAAAGAACCCACAAAAATCGCCTGGCTGCAATGCGTTGGGTCCCGGGACCTGAACCACTGCGATAACAGCTATTGCTCGTCGGTGTGTTGCATGTACGCCATTAAGGAGGCGATCATCGCCAAGGAGCACAGCCACGAGCCTCTGGACGCGGCCATATTCTTCATGGATATGCGTACCGCGGGCAAAGAATTTGAAAAATACTACTGGCGGGCCCGGGACGAACAGGGCATCCGCTTCATTCGCTCCCGGGTGCACAGCGTGGATCCGGTGCCGGGGACCGATGACGTGGCCATCCATTACATTACCGATGACGGTCACTTAACCACGGAGATCTTTGACCTGGTGGTCCTGTCCACGGGGATGGAAACTCCCCCGGGGGTAATGAAGCTCGCTAAAACCCTGGGTATTGACCTGAACAAAGATCGTTTTGCCGAGACCAGCTCCTTCACCCCGGTGACTACCAGTAAGCCGGGTATCTACGTGTGTGGGGCCTTCCAGGGTCCCAAAGACATTCCCCAGTCAGTGATGGAGGCTTCTGCATCTGCTTCGGCGGCCAGCGAACTTTTGGCCTCGGCCCGGTTCACCATGGCCAAGAAGAAACCCGTGTTCGAGGAACGGGATGTCTCTCAGGAGATACCCCGCATCGGGGTTTTTGTCTGCCACTGCGGCATCAATATCGCCAGTGTGGTTGACGTGGAAGCAGTGCGGGAATACACCCAGACCCTCCCCTACGTCGAATACGTGGAAAACAGCCTCTTCGCCTGCTCCCAGGACGCCCAGGAAATGATCAAGGAGCGCATTCGGGAGCATAACCTGAATCGGGTGGTGGTGGCCTCTTGCACGCCTCGCACCCATGAACCCACCTTTCAGGAGACCATCAAAGAAGCAGGCCTAAACAAGTACCTCTTTCAAATGGCCAACATCCGGGACCAGGGCTCCTGGGTGCATATGAATGAACCCGAAGCCGCTACCCAGCGGGCCATAGACCAGGTTCGCATGGCCATAGCCTCTGCGTCCCTGCAGCCGCCCTTGCTGGAGTTTGATCTCCCCGTTACCAAGGTCGGTCTGGTTATCGGGGGCGGGGTGGCCGGCATGGAGGCCGCACTGGGACTGGCCGGTCAGGGGTACCAGGTACATCTGGTGGAGAAGAAGGACTTTCTGGGGGGGCATGCCCGCAAGCTCAACCACACCTGGACCGGCGAGCCCGTCAAGCCCTACCTTGACGACTGCGTCAAAAAGGTGCAGGAAAATTCCAAAATTGAAGTACACCTCAACTCCGAGATCACCAACGTCAAGGGCTTTGTGGGTAACTTCACTTCCACCATCGCCACTGAAGGCCGGGAAGTGGACGTGGAGCACGGCGCCGCCATAATCGCCATTGGGGGCCATTCCCATAAGCCTGAGGAATATTTTTACGGGGAAAATCCCCGGGTGATGCTCTCTCTGGAGATGGATCAGGCCCTGCGGGAGGAAAATCCCCTGGTGACCGACGCCAAAACCGCGGTGTTTATCCAGTGCGTGGGCTCCCGTATCCCGGAGCGGCCCTACTGCAGCCGGGTATGCTGCACCCACTCGGTGGAGAATGCTCTTAAGCTTAAAGAGATTAACCCGGAGATGGACGTTTTTATCCTCTACCGGGATATGCGGACTTTCGGCCGGCGGGAAGATCTCTACAAGGAAGCCCGGGAAAAAGGCGTCATGTTCATCCGCTTTGAGGTGGACGCCCCCCCCAAGGTGGAGCAGCTTGCCGATGGCCGCCTCTCGGTTACGGTAATGGACCACATTCTGGGTATGCCGGTCACGTTGGAGACCGATATCCTGGGCCTGGCCAGTGCTATTATCGTTAAAGACCAGGAAGAGCTGGCCAAGATGTTCAAGGTGCCCTTGAGCAACGACGGGTTCTTCCTGGAAGCCCACATGAAGCTCAGGCCCGTGGACTTCGCCACCGAAGGCGTATTCATCGCCGGGCTGGCCCATTTCCCCAAGCCCATCGATGAGGCCATCGCCCAGGCCAAGGCTGCGGCGGCCCGGGCTGCAGTGGTCTTGGCGCAAGAGGCCATCAGGGCCGGCGGTGTGGTGGCCCAGGTTGACGCCGAAACGTGCGTTGGCTGCCAAGCCTGTGTGGGGGTCTGTCCCTTCGGTGCCATTAACTATGTGGAGGATGAAGACGTCTGCGAAGTCAATCAGGCTTTGTGCAAGGGCTGCGGCACCTGTGCGGCCAACTGCCCATCGGAATGCATAACGCTGTTCGGCTTCAGCCACAAACAGATTTACACCCAGGTGGACGAAGCTCTCAAGGAGTTGGAAGAGGCGATGGAAGAGGCCGCCGGGGCTTAACTTCAGGAAATCCTAAGGACCAAAGGATACCGCTATGGCCGACAAAGAGTTTGAACCAAAAATCCTGGGGTTTTTCTGCAACTGGTGCACCTATGCCGGGGCTGATCTGGCGGGGGTGAGCCGCTTGCAATATCCCCCCAACATCCGGGTTATCCGGGTCATGTGTTCCGGCACGGTTTCACCCCATCATGTACTGCGCGCCTTTCAGAAGGGGGCCGACGGCGTCCTCATCGGCGGTTGCCACATCGGTGACTGCCATTACCTGCGGGGCAATTTCATGACCATCAAGCGCATCCGTTTCCTCCAGGAGCTCCTGAAGTTTACTGGTTTTGAATCAGAGCGTCTCCACCTGGAGTGGATCTCCGCCGCGGAAGGGCCAAAATTGGCCCATACGGTGCGGGATTTTACCGAAAAAATTAAGAAGCTGGGCCCCTCGCCGTTGAAAATGGGCAAACAGGCGGCCTGATCTGAGCAAGCCGAGATAAAGGATAAGTCTCCATGGATGCACTGCGAGCCAAGGTCCGCAAGTTATTGGAAGACGGCGAAGTGGCCGGCTATCTGGGTTACAAGCTGGAGAATGGCCACCCCCTGCCGCATCTTTTTATGCCAGAGCGCCTGGAAGAATTGGACCAGGCCATTGTAGCACCGGGAAACGCCCGCTACCCATTGGATAAGCTGCTGCAGGTCCTGGTGGCCAGCTATCCGGAAGCTTCCTTTGCCATTCAGGTGCGGGGTTGCGATGAACGGGGCTTAAATGAGCTTTACAAATGGGGCCAGCTCGACCCCGATAAAGTGGTGCTGGTGGGAATAGCCTGCCCCCAGGAGCAGGCTGATTACTGCGAGTGCGCCGGCCCCTGGGCCTCCGTCATTGATTATGGCGAGAAATGTGAGCCGGTGACGGTAAGCCAGCGGGTCAACCGGGTGGAGGCTCTGCCCCTCGAGGAGTCCTTTCAAGAATGGCTGGATCATTTTGCCCGGTGCGTCAAGTGTTACGGCTGCCGGGATGTCTGTCCCATGTGCTTCTGCAAGGAGTGCAGCCTGGAACATCCAGAACTCATGAGCACCGGCAAGGTGCCACCCGACACCATCTTCCAACTGGTGCGGGCCATTCATATGGCGGGACGCTGCATCGACTGCGGGCTCTGTGAGGAAGCCTGCCCGGCCGACATCCCTTTGCGGGTCCTTTATAAAAAGGGCAATGCTCTGGTGAAGGAATTCTTCGACTATGACACCGGCTCTCTGGTCACCGGCCTTTCCCCCTGGAAGGCATTGGGGGAAGAAGTCACCATGGAACCCAAGCCGATGTAACGGTAATATATAGTACCTTTTGCAAGGCGGTCCTTTGGGACCGCCTTTTTTCATGTCCGATAAGGGAGCATAGGTTAGCCTGTCCTGTGAGTATCAGGGGAAAAATCATCCGGGTAGTACGCGATACTTGTGATGGTAACGGGGATCCTCCATCACCAGTTGCTTCCCCTGGCGAGTCTTGAGATTGATGACCACCGGCCCCATGAGATTGGCCGTCATGTCCTGGGGCTTGCCCGGGGGAATGGTCAGTATCACCAAAACTTTCAAGTCTTCCGGGTTCTCCACACCCATTTCCTGAAAAATCAAGGGGTAAGGACCTGGTTGATAATCGGCCAGGAAACAACGAGGATCGATGACCACGAAGGCCAGTTCCGGGTTATCCAGGCATTGCAACCAGATAAACGGGTATTCCCGTTGGTGCTCAATCAGGACATACCGATGAAATTGGGTGAAGCCCAGAAGGCCCGGCTCCAGGTAGATGATCTGGTCCTGCCGCACGTCTATGGGGCCGAAATTTCGGGTCCTCACGGTGAGGACGGCCAGATCAGGGGTTGTGGTTTGAGGACTCGGGGGCATAATTCTTAATCCTGTTTCCAGAGCTGCGCGATCTCCTTGACGTCTATGTCTCGGGCTCCGGCCGCCTGGAGGTTTTCTGCCTGTATGCGTTGATAGATTTCTTCCCGCAGCACGATTACATTGGTGGGGGCCTCGATACCCAAGCGGATTTGCTTCCCGCGAATTTCTAAAATCGTGATGCGGATATCATCCCCGATGAAGAGGCCTTCGCCAGACTTTCTCGTGAGGATCAGCAAGGTTACCTTCCTGGTATCCAGTATTTTTTTTAAGAGATTGAGGCACTCAAGCCCTTTGAGGCCCCTGAGCTTTGGCGTTGAGAACTCCCTGGGGAGAACTCCTCCATCCAAAAGCGCCACACAAATAGTTCCCCTGGCCTTCTCGCCCTCCACATATTTAGAGAAAATCCATCAGACTCATACCCATAACCTTGGAGGAGGACAACAAGGCAGCTTGATAGGCTGTTTCCTTGGCCGTGAGTAGGTTAACGGCCTCCACCAGGTCAGTATCGCCCCGATCGCTGATTTGGCGGGTCAGCTCATCCATCAGATTACTGTATACTTCCTCTTTCATGGTGACCCGCTCCCGGGAAGCGCCCAAACCTGCCAGGATTGAAATAAGTTGAGTCTGATAAGAGCGTAAACTTTCCAGACTGGCTCCCACTGCCGTGGCGTCGTTGGCCTCCAGGCTGCTCTTTAACCGAGCCAGGATTTGGAACACGTCGTTCGTTCCCTGATCCCCGCCCACAGCAACGCTCCCCACTTCGTTGACCACCAGGCGGCTCTGTGGTCCGATGGCAATTTCAACATCATGGGTATCGCCTTGATATGCAATCGGACGATAAACCGGAATACTAAAGCTGTCACCCGCCACCCAGGTGCCCCCCATAGTCACCTCTACCCCGTCTCCCAAAGCTGCTGGACCGGCAGGGATGACTGCTGGTGCAGTCCAGTTCTGACCGCCGTCCACGGAAACCCGATAGGTGCCCACACCGGTTCCACCTCCAGAGACAATTTCCACCAGATAAGTGCGGGTGCTGGAGCCGGTGTAGGCCCCCCCAGAAGTGGCGGTGCCCGTTGATCCGGGTTTGAGAGACATAACTGAAGGTTGCACCTCCCAGCCTCCCTCCTGGAACGGCTCGATATCGGTGCGGAAGCCGGCCAGGATATGCTGCCCCCGAAATTTGGTATTCCCCAGTTGCATGATTTCCTCAAGGTATCCCTGGATCTGTTGTGCCGCAGCCTGGCGCTGAGTGGCATTGTATGTGCCGGTGGACATCTGATTGGCCAGGGCCATGGAGGCCTGGACAATGTCGTTGATTTTGTCCAGGGATGACTCGGTGACGGTCAACCAGCCTTTGGCTGTCTCCAGGTTGCGCTCGTATTGCACGGTCCGGCTCGACTCTCGGTCAAGACCCAGGATGGCCCCCACATCCACGGGATTGTCACTGATGCTTTGGTATTTTCGGCCAGAGGCGATGCTTGCATTAATCTTCTGCAAATCCTCTGCCAAGCCTTGCAAGTTGTCTTGAATACTCGAAAAAATTGTGGGCATGGTCACCCGCATGGCCGGGACTCCTTAGCTTTTCAGGGCCAGCAAGGTCTGATAGAGTTCATCCGCCGCGCTGACCAGCCGGGCGGCAGCCTGGTAAGCCCGCTGAAATTTCACCAGATTCGTCAATTCCTCATCTAGAGATACTCCTGAGACCGCATCGCGCATCTGGGTGAGTTGCTCCACCAGGCCCTGATAAAAAGTTTCCTGCTGCCTCTTCGGCCTCGAGACCCAGGTCCGTGACCAGACGTTGATAGGCTGCGCCAAAGGTCAGGCCGTTCGGGCCCACCGGGGCCTCTTCCAGGTCCACCAGGGCCAGGGCATTGCGGTTGTCGCCTACGGCGTGCGCCCCGGTGGCATCAAACTGGGCGGCGGCAATCAGATCGGGGTTGTTTAATACCCAAGCATTCACCGTAAAAGTATAGGCTTTATCCCCGGTGAAAAAGGTATTTAGACCGAGAGCCGTGAGGAGCTGACTGTCGTCCTGGGCAAAGCCAAAGGTATCAGATGGTGCATTTGCTACAATTTTCAAGGAGTTATCTTCGACAGAAGCGGTGACATAACCGCCGAGAGTTGGGTGAGTATTGATGGCCAAGACCACGTCGTTCAGAGAAAAGCTTGGGTCTATGGGAATGGTTCCGGAGGCTTCAGGGGCACCGTCGCGATCCACAAAGATTTGGAAAGAGCCGTTGACGATCAAACCCCCGAAAGGAAGCCCGGCAGTCGCCAGGGAAACAGCAGGGTCGGAGACCTGATAAGTGCCTTTTATCTGGGAAAAAAGCTCTAACCCCACTCCCTGACTGTGTTGGTGGTTGACTGCGGCGATGACATCATGGGCCAGTTGGTCCAGATCTTGCTGGTATACCGGGATAACTTGGTCCCGCACCTGGAGGAGGGCGGTGAGTTTGCCTCCGGTGAAGGTGGCAGTGTCGAGGATTTCGGTGGTTCCTCCTGGACCTTGCCAGATCAAATCTACCTTATCACTGGCGTTCACCTGGTAGCTCAGCGTCCAGGAAAGCACTCCTTGCACCAAAGGCTTGCCGTTGGGCAGAGTGACGCTCACGGTGCCGTCACCGGTGGTGTAGGCGCGCACCCCGATGAGCTCGGAAAGCTGGGAAATTTCAATCTGTCGTTGGTCTCGGAGGTCGTTGGCGGTGTGGCCGTTGGACTCCATCTCCACGATCTCCTGGGTGAGTTGGGCGATGTGGGCGGCATGATTGTTTATTTCTTCAAGAATCGGATCGATCTCCTGGAGTATCATCATGCGCTCTTGGACCAGTTGGTCAGCCCTGGAGTTAAAGGCGTCGCTCAGGGTTAGGGCCTGACTCAAGAGGGCCTGACGTTCGCCGGTTCCGGTAGGATTATCGGCCAGATCATGCCAGGCAGCCCAGAATTGAGAAAGGAGGTCGTTGATGCCATTCGCCTGGGTTTCGTTGAAGAAGGCGGTAACTTGCTCTAAAGCTCTGGACCGGGTTTGGTAGTCCGCCAGGAGGGAACTCTTTTCATCAAGGCGGGCGGCGATGAAGGGATCGAAGGCCCGCTCGACTCCCTGGACTGCGACCCCCCTCCCCAGAGGGCCCCAGGGTGAGGGCACCGGTGAAGCGCTGACGAGATTGACCCGCTGGCGGGAGTAACCGGGGGTGTTGACGTTGGCCACATTGTTGCCGGTGACTTCCACCCCCAGTTGTTCGGCCATCAGGGCCTGGGCGGCGATATTCAGGATGCTGTTGAGACCTGACATCAGGATACTCCTGGTCTGAGGGGCCTGAACCTAAACATGGCCCTCAGGCCTGACGGTGAAAAAACGAGGTCGTCTGAGGGTTTGCCACCTTCCCGGCGGACTGATAGGTCCCAGGGGGGGCGAAATTCAGGTGCGTCAAAAAATCCTGGATCGCCTCCAGAGCCGCCCCGATGAGGCGATGGTTTCGGGCTTGAGCGGTGGCCGCCCGGCGCTTGAGGAGATACAGAGGTTCATCTGCCGGGCTCTCTGGACCCTCCTGTCTTTCCTTGGGGTTCGCCAGGGTCAGACGTTCCAGAATTTCCAGTTTCCGCCCGGCCAGGGCCAGGATGGCTTCCTCCTTAGAGCTAATGAGGGCTTGCCATTCCTCTTCCAGACACTCAAGGAGTTGACGGTACAGACTGGCCTCCTCCTGGAGGGTCAGTTTTGCCGAGGTGGGGGGAATCTCCCTCATGGTGGTCCTCCTGTTGGGGTTGGGGCTCACGGGGGGCCAGGTCTTCCACTAATCTCCTGGCCAAACCCAGGCCCCCTTCGGCCGCCAAGGTGCGGGCCAGTTGTTGATCGACTATAGCTTGATAACCCCGGGATTCCTGGGGAGAGGAGCGGAGGGGGTCCACCATGGCCCGCCGCATCTGCTCCAAAAGCTTTCCCAGAAAAAGGGACTCCGCTTCCACGGCCGCCTGGATCAGGAGACGGCGCTCGGAGCCTGCTCCCTTCCGGTCCAGGCCAGGTTGTCCCAAAGGATCCAAACTCCCGAGGCCGGTGGGGCCTCCAGGTAAGAGGGATGTTATTTGGTTAGGCATTTCCGTCCTTTCTAGATGATCTCCAGCTCTGCCTGGAGGGCTCCCGCCGCTTTAATAGCTTGGAGGATGGCGATGAGATCCCGGGGGGTCACGCCGATGGCGTTCAGGGCCTGCACCACCTGGCCGATGCTCACGCCCTCCGGCAAGACCATGAGGCGGTTTTTCCCTTCCCCCACCGTGACGGAAGTATCCGGCACCACGGTGGTCTGTCCCTGGGAGAAGGGCAGGGGTTGGGAGATGCGGGGCCGTTCCTTGATCTGGACCATCAGGTTGCCGTGGGCGATGGCCACCGTGGACAGCCTGACGTTGGATCCCATCACCACGGTGCCGTTTCTTTCATCCAGCACTACCTTGGCCACACTGTCGGGGATGATCTCCAGGTTTTCCAGGGAGGCCAGGAGGGGCACCACCCGGTCCTTTTTGTAATGGGGTGGCAGTTTGATGGTTACGGTGCCGCTGTCCCGAGATAAGGCGTAAGTCCCCTTAAGAAAACGGTTAATGGCCGTCACCGTCCGCTGGGAGGTGGTGAAGTCCGGTTCACGCAAGGAGAGTGAAAAATTATCTTTTCCTATGAAATCTATAGGAATTTCCCGTTCCACGGTGGCGCCGACGGCGATGCGTCCCGCAGTGGGATGATTCTTGGTGACCCCGCCCCCGGCTGCCCCACCGGCGGCAAAACCGCCCACGACCACCGGCCCCTGGGCCAAGGCGTATACCTGGCCGTTCACCCCTTTGAGGGGTGTCAGGAGCAAGGTGCCGCCCTGAAGACTCTTGGCGTCTCCCAGAGAAGAGACCATAACGTCAATTTTGGAGCCTACCTGGGAAAAAGGGGGCAGAACTGCAGTTACTGCCACTGCGGCGATATTTTTCACCTTCAGCTTTTCCCGGGAGGCGTTGACGCCCAGTTGGGCCAGCATGTTGGCCAGTTCCTGGGTGTTGAAGTCAACGTTGGTGCCGTCCCCGGTACCGTTCAGGCCCACCACCAGGCCGTTGCCGATGAGTTGGTTGGGCCTCACCCCCTTGAAGGTGGCAATGTCCTTCAACCGAATGGCTTCGGCCGGCAGGGCCAGGGGCCCCAGCAGAAATACCAGAACGGCCAAGAGGATGAGGCTCT
>CBFDAH010000056.1:0-14829 GCA_965602785.1 uncultured Syntrophobacterales bacterium | reverse complement strand
CATGCGAAGCAGGCGCTCTTCCAGCTGAGCTACATCCCCACTGGCTTTACATTATGGCGGCAAATTCCCTTATGTCAAGGGGGATTCGCCCTCTGGCCCTCTTGGACAGGCCCGGTTCGTGGCTTTCATGCCCAGCGTAACGCGGTTTCAAGGGAGCTGCTCCCGGGGCCAGTCGAGGGCGGTCTTCCAGGGCTTTAACTGGTTGTTATATAAGGCTTTCAATTTAGGGGCCAGCGGTCATGAAACTCCTGTCTCTTTTCTCAAACTCTCTCTATACACAATTTCAGAAGCACAACCCTCCACACTGGACAGCCCGGGCACGATGCCTTAGCTCCCGGTCAAAAGGGGTGGGAAGGGAGTTGAAGTGGAGGGGGCCTGCGGCGTCCCGGAACTCCCCATAAGCATCTCGGCCAACATCCTCAAAAGGGGAGACGGGCTCCGATGAGCTACCGGTCATACGGCTCACATCTGCAAGAAAAAGAGACGGGCATACACCAGGGCCGGAGCGGCGAAGAGGAGGCTGTCCAGACGGTCCAGCATGCCGCCATGCCCCGGCAGGAGAGAGCTGGAGTCCTTCACCTCGGCCTGGCGCTTCAACATGGATTCAAAGAGGTCCCCCAACATGGCGATGAATCCCAACAACAGGGCCAGGAGGGCCAGGCTGAGGATTTTGACCTCCGGTAAGAGCCAGCGCCCCACCAGGACCCCCACCACCAGGTTGGCCGCCAGCCCGCCCCAGGTGCCGGCCCAGGTCTTGCCGGGGCTCACCTGGGGGTAAAATTTTCGCTGTCCCAAGGCCTTGCCGGTGTAGTAGGCTATGGTATCGCCGCAGCAGACGACAAACAAGAGCCACAATACCCACCACTGCCCCTGGCTCATGTACCTCAGCCAGATGAAGTGCCCGAGAAGAAGGGGCAGATACACCAGCCCCAGGTTGTTGACGGCCAGATCCCAGGCCAGTTCCTGAATGTGTTCGTAGCTCATCAGGTAAAACAAGAACTGGACAAAAAGGCAACAAACCAAAACGAAAAGGGGCACCTGGCGCCCAAAAGGGGTGGCGGCGGTGCAGAAGCTCAGGATCAACAGAGACCCCAGAGCGATGATCTTGACTTTTCGACCCCGATCCAAATCTGGCTGGAACAGACTTAAAAACTCCCAGTGGGCCAGCCCGCTGATGAGAAGGATGCCGAAGGCAAAGGCAAGCCGGCCTCCCTTGAGGAGGACCAGCAGAATCAGGGCAATGAGCACGAGGGCCGTGAGCCAACGTTTCAGATGCATGGCCCGTCCTTTGGCCGAGTCCAGCCTGGGAGTCTCCCAGGGCTAATGGAGATCATATGGGCAGTTTTTTGCATAATTTGGGTAAAAAAGAGTGTGGCAAATGTCCTGAGAAACCGCAGGGTGTTATGGATACCCTGGTTTGGTGCTGCTTCCAAAGCGCCAGGGTACCACTTGAGAGCCCCTCTGGTTCCGTATTATACCGTATATCTGCCAGCTTGTACCGCTAGTGTCCTGCTGCCGCGCCCCTTGGAGTCCGCCATAAGGCGGAACGCGCTGGCGGCCTTACGGCGCGGTGCCGGTACAGTGCCGCCCAAAGCCATGCTGCTCCGGGGGCGGATCAGAAGCATTTCTCAAAAAACTTATCCTCTTTCTGACGCGGCGCTTTTCCGCCAGGCCCACCACAGAATGGCGCCGCTCACCAGGGCAATTCCCAGAGCCCCCACCTGGGTGGCGGGCATGTGCAGAATAAGTTCCGGCCCCCGGGGATCAATAGAAGTGGGGGCCCGGAAGAATTCCACCAAGAACCGCACCAGCCCCGCCAGGACGAAGTAGGTGAGGATCACCTGGCCGTCAAAGCGCTTGCGCTTTCTCAGCCAGAAGAGCACTCCGAAAACCCCGAAGGCCAGGAGAGACTCATAGAGCTGGGCGGGGTGGATCGATTCCCGAATAGGGCAGAGAGTATCCGGGTGGGTGAAGCGCACCGCCCAGGGGAGGTCCGTGGGCCTGCCGAAGCAGCACCCCGCCATGAAGCACCCCAGGCGCCCGAGGGCCTGGCCGAGAGGCAAACCCAGGCCCAGGGCGTCGAAGGCGGGTCGCCAGGGCATATTGTGGCGGCGCAGATACCAAAAGGCCACCGCCACCGCAGCCAGGAGCCCCCCGTGGAATACCAGTCCGCCCTCCCACAGATAAAAGATTTTAAGGGGTTCCTGGATGAATTTCTCATGCTCCACGATGACATAGAGCAAACGGGAGCCGATGAGGGCGGAGAGGACGATGAGAAAGCACAGGTCGTAGAAGCGCCCCACGGGCAGGCCCAGGCGGCGGGCTTCCTGGGCCGCCACTAAAATGGCCACCATAAAACCCAAAGCCAGGAAAAGGCCGTAGACGTAAATATTAATGGGCCCGATCTTATACAGAATGGGATACATCTTGGCTTCTTTCTTCCTTGAATATGACCCACACCAGGAGGCCGGCGCCGAGGCAGACCAGGCTGTCCGCCACATTGAAGGCCGGCCAGTGGTAGCCGCTCACGTGGAAATCCAGGAAATCGATGACTTCCCCCAGGCGCACCCGGTCCACCAGGTTGCCCAAAGCGCCGGTTAAAATCAGACTGTAGCCCACGGCCGCCAGGGTCTGGTCCTCCGGCAGGCGCCACCACAGGAAGGCCACCACTCCCAGGACCAGGCAGGTGGTAACGATGAAGAACACCCAGGCGAACTCCGTGGACATGTTGGATAATAGCCCAAAGGCTGCCCCTCGATTGCGGATGTGCACCAGGTTGAAGAACCCTTGAATGACCGGCACCTGATCGCCCAGGGGCAGGGCCCGCACCACCAGGAACTTGGTGAGCTGGTCCAGGGCCACCCCCACCACCAGAATAGGGAGTAAAATGGAAAGCTTACGGGACATGTGGACTTACCCTTTGAGAACCTGACGGCAGCGGTGACAGATCTGGGGATGTTGAGGATCCTCCCCCACACTCGTCTTGGTAATCCAGCAGCGCACACACTTGTCCCCGGCAGCCTTCTCCACCTGCACCAAGAGACCGGGAACCTCCTGAGCGCTCAGGGGCTGGCTGAGGGTGGCCGCCTGGTTGGTGACGTGCAGGTCCGCCACCTGGGTGAGGGTTTTGAGGTCTCCCATGGCCTGGGTCAGTTTCTCGAAAAGCTGGGGGTCTGAGGCTTCCAGCCCCACCCGGGCCTCCTGGGCCTTGGCCAGCACCTTGGCCTTTCTGGCCTCCTCCAGGCCCCGATTGATTTCATCCCGGACCGTGAGGAGAAACTCATATTTATCCAGCAAGGCCACATCGGGGAGTCCGGGGGACGGCTCCGGGAAGCTGGCCAGATGGATGCTTTCCTCCTTGTGATGCCCGGGCAGGTAACTCCAGACCTCCTCGGCGGTGAAGGACAGGATGGGGGCCATGAGCCGGGTGAGATCCCGCAGGAGCTCATACAAGGTGCTCTGGGCGCCGCGGCGGGCCGGGGAAGTGGCCTGGGAAATGTAAAGCCGGTCTTTCAGGATATCCAGATACAGGGCGGACATTTCCACGGCGCAAAACTGGTGCAGGCGGTGAAAGACCAGATGGAATTCATAGTCCCGGTAAGCCCGCTGGACCCGTTCGTTGAGTCGAGCCAGCCAGGAGAGGGCCAGCCGGTCCAGCTCTTCCCGGTCTTCAAGAGGTACCAGGTCTGTGGCCGGGTCGAAGTCGTACAGGTTCCCCAGCATGAAGCGGGCGGTGTTGCGGAAGCGCCGGTAGGCGTCACCCAACTGCTTGAGGATATTGTCGGAGAGGCGTACGTCGTCCCGGTAGTCCTCGGCCGTCACCCAGAGGCGCAGGATTTCGGCCCCGTGCTTGGCCATGACTTCCTGGGGGGCGATGACGTTTCCCAGGGACTTGGACATCTTGCGTCCGTCCCCATCCACCACGAAGCCGTGGGTCAGGACGCCCCGGTAAGGGGCTTCCCCCCGGGTGCCCACCGAAGTCAGCAAACTGCTGTGAAACCAACCCCGGTGCTGGTCCGAGCCCTCGAGATACAAATCCACGGGGAAGCCCAGCTCAGGGTCAGGCTCGGCCACCGCCGCGAAGCTCACCCCGGAGTCGAACCACACGTCCAGGATGTCGGTCTCTTTAGAAAACTCCCCGCCGCGGCATTGCGGGCACGTGGTTCCCGGGGGGAGGAGTTCTGAAGCGGGGCTGGCAAACCAGAAGTCCGCCCCCTCCCGGCGCACCCGGGTGAGGATGGCGTCCAAAATCTCCTGGGTCAGGAGCACTTCCCCACAGCCCTGGCAATGGAAGGCCACAATGGGCACTCCCCAGGCCCGTTGCCGGGAGATGCACCAGTCGGGGCGGCTCTCCACCATTTGGTAGATGCGCTCCCGGCCCCAACGGGGAATCCAGGTCACCTGGTCGATGGCCTTCAGGGCCTTTTCCCGTAGGCCGTTTTGCTCCATGGAGATGAACCACTGCTCTGTGGCCCGGAAGATGATGGGCTCCTTGCAGCGCCAGCAGTGGGGATAGCTGTGGCTGGCTTCCTCCGCCAGGAGGAGCGCCCCTTTCTGGCGCAACAGGGCAATGATGCCGGGATTGGCCTCCCACACGCTCTGTCCCTGGAACTCCGGCACCTCTATGGTGAAGCGGCCGTCGTCGTCCACCGGGGAGTAGGGAGAGAGGTCATACTTACGCCCGCTGTCGAAGTCCTCCTGGCCGTGGCCCGGGGCGATGTGGACCAGCCCCGTGCCCGCGGTGACCGTGACGTAGTCGGCCAAAATGACCCGGGAATCCCGCGCCAGCCAGGGGTGGCGGCACACCGTCCCCTCGAGGCGTGTGCCGGGCACTCGGAGGACTTCCTCTCCTGTGAGGCCCCAGAAAGACAGCAAGCCACCGGCCAGCTCCTCCGCCACCACCAGCCTTTCCCCCCCCACGTCCAGGACCGCGTACTCCAGGTCCGGATGCACGGCGATGGCCAGATTGGCGGGTAGGGTCCAGGGGGTGGTGGTCCAGATGACCAGGGAAATCGGTCCCTCGGTTGCCAGCTCCGGCAGGCCCGGCGGCGGGCTCACCAGGGGAAATTTCACGTAAATGGAGGGGGTGTGCTGGTCTTCGTACTCCACCTCCGCCTCCGCCAGGGCGGTGCGGCAGGTGGCGCACCAGTGGATGGGCTTCTTGCTCCGGTAGATGGCCCCGCTCAGGAAAAACTTGCCGTATTCCGAAAGGATAGTCGCCACGTACTCCGGGTTCATGGTGAGGTAGGGCCGCTCCCAGTCCCCCAGCACTCCCAGACGCTGGAACTCCTCCCGCTGGATGTGGATGAACTTGTCGGCATACGCTCGGCAGCGGGCCCGCACTTCCACCTGGGGAAGGCTCAGCCCCTCTGCCTTCAGCTCTTTGTCAACCTGGTGCTCGATGGGGAGGCCGTGGCAGTCCCAGCCCGGCACGTAGGGGCAGTTAAAGCCCATCATTTGCCGGGACTTGACAATGATGTCCTTTAAAATCTTGTTCAGAGCGTGGCCCAGATGGATATGCCCGTTGGCATAGGGAGGGCCGTCGTGCAGAACAAAGCGGGGTTTGCCCCCGCTCTCCTGGCGAATCCGGCCGTAAAGGTCCATGGCCGCCCAGCGTCGGAGCACCTCTGGCTCCCGCTGGGGCAGGGACGCTTTCATGGGAAAGTCGGTGCGGGGCAGGTTCAGCGTCGCTTTGTAGTCCATCCACAGCCTCCGTTGCAACTTAACACTATACCATATCTCATCTCTCTAAAAAAGCAACCAGGACTGCGTCCCCTGGCGTTTCCAGCTGCCTTATCGGGCACTACCTCCAGTCTTGACCGGCCCCGGCCCTTCCGATAAGATGAGGCATGCGACCCGCCCTGAAAGCCTTTTTCCTCTCCGCCCTGGTTTTTCCCGGGCTGGGTCAACTCTACAAGCAGGACCGCACCAAAGGCATTATTCTCCTTCTTCTGGCCAACCTTCTCCTGGCCCTGGTGCTCCTGACCGGGGTCATGGTCCTCTCCCAGGAATATATGGGCACCATCTATCCCGACCCTCTTACAGCCGCTAATCTACGGGTCCTGCTCTTCAGGGTTTTTTCCCGACCCCTATTTTATATTCCTTTTGGCATATGGCTGGCCCTGTGGGGTTTTTCCGCCCTAGACGCCGCGCTGTCGTCCAGTTCCCCCCCAGAGGAAGAGTGATGACCGCCACGGATATCTTTTGGATATTCCTCATTATTATTGTCCTTCAACCGATTTTCTGGCAGAAGTTCCTGGAATTTGCCCTCCGACGCCTCATCGCCCGCCTAAAGGGGGTGGGGAGGGGAGCTTGAGGGAGAAGGTCGGGGCCCACGGCCCCGGGCCCCCCTTCACAAAAACCAAGGAGACGCCATGCGCCAGTATCTTTTAGACGAAATCAGTCGGGGCGACCACTCCCGCCTGCGGGACTATCTGACCGACCACGCCCAGGCTTCCGGCCTCCAGGACATCTGGTGGGTTGATCTGCCGGAAGACCTTCTGGGCTCTGAGCAGTTCGAACACTCGGATTGCCAGCCCTTCCGGTTCGCCATAGAACTGGGGGACACCTACCTCCGCATCGAATTCCTCATCCGCAGCCGCAATACCTTGCACTGCTCCTGCATCGATTACGCCACCCGCCAGCAGCGCGACTTTATCCTGGCCTTCGCCGACCGTCTGGTGGAAAAGCTTAACTTGAGAACCTGACGCCTGATACCAAGCTGCGTTTATAAAGGTATTTATCTGTAGGGGATTGATTTATCACGCCCTAAAAGGGCGCAATAAATTGCGCCCCTTCATTTCTCTTGAAAAACTTACCTTTTTGTAGGCAACAGTATAACGGGTTATGAGCCCGCCTGGTCACAACAAAGCATATATATGTAGAACCGCCGCCCCCGGCGGTTCATGCGCCGCCGAGGGCGACGACGCTATATTTACATTTAATACCAAGTCGCAAACAAATGATTGCACAGATGTAGGGGTTATACAGATGTAGAAGCGCACCCAGGGGTGCACCTTAATTTGGGGCGGACACGCGGGTCCGCTTCTATCAGAAGATAGCCGTTGGAGTGCGACTTGTTATAAATGATAATTTGAAAAGCGAGCGACATTTCGCCTGTGGCTCTCTCGTGAATTGAGAGGACCAAAAAGGTGGGAATAGTATGAAAAATATCGGGATCTTAGTGGAAAAGAAACAATACAGAATTCAGTAATTCTCGTCTGTTACCTCCTCATTGTTACTTGCGAGTCAATTGCATCCGTAAGAGGCGGCTTACAGGTGGGACAGCGGATGTAGCCCACCTTCTTGGCCTCGGCCACTGAGGTAAAGCCCCGCACTTTTTTCGGGATTATGGTCTTGGCCCACTTGCATTCAGGGTAATGGTACTTGTTGGAAGTTACGGATCCCACATACTTGATGGGGGGCGCCACCGGCTCCTTCGGGGTACTGGCCACCATGTAAGACCCATCGCTGGCCGGTGGGGTGGTGGTGTCTCGGGCCAAAGAGGGGGTTTCTGCCGGCTGAGGGGCCTCGGTGGCGGCGGCCGCCGGTATTTCCGGCGACTTGGTGGGAGTCTCTCTATGAGGTGAATCCTTATCCACCGCCTTGGCAGAAATGAGCCCCGGGGCCACCTGCATCAGACTGATGCGGTTCCGCGTGTTGTCCTGCATTGCCAGAAAGGCGAATACCACCATGAACATGACCATGAGGGTGCCGAATATGGAACCGATGATGATGAGGCGGCGGTTCTGCCGCTCCACCCGCGCCAGGCGCTCCATATTCTTGCCCTCCTGATGGAAATTTTTCAATCGTTCGACAATGGATTGCGCTTCCAGGGGGGTAACGGCGAAGGACACCCGATTATTCTTCAGGGGATGACTTTCGGCTGATGGGCTCGCATCGGCATCTTCAGATGCCCCATCTCTCACCGGAGCCATGCGAACAGGGGAGGATGGCTCTTTCTTAAATTCTGAATCTCGATTCTTGGTTTTCAAGAATTTCTTCAGTTCCTGTAATTCCGTATCTAAGTTGGAAACTATGGTTTCCAGGTTTTTATCCTGAGTTTTTTCTGGTACTTCTGGCACACTGGCAGGAAATTGTTTGGTTGTCAGGTTGGACATCAACCTTCTCCGCTGGGTGGCTTCAATTCAAAATAATGTGACTAATACTGCACGGTTAATGCCATACCGTAATCGGGGAAAACCTGATTTTAAGACACGGAGACTCTGAGTTCCCGGTCATATGTCAAACATGTTGTTGCTTTATGGAAAAGAGATATCGCCTCAGGGCAGGACCTGGCTTAGTAGGGCGATAGGGTGTATTTCTGCTCCCCTTTGGGCACGTACCATTTGGGGAAGTTGTAATTAATGCCCGCCGGGGCCGGTTTTATCCCTCGGAAACGCTTGGAGACCGCGGGGAGCGCATCCGGCACGAATAGAAAAGTATAGGGCTGGTCCTGGGCGATGATCTCCTGAAACCGGAAGTAGGCCTGCCGCCGTTTTTCCCGGTCGAAGGTGTGGCGCCCCTCCACGAGTAACCTGTCCACTTCGGGGTTATTGTAATGGATGAAGTTAAGCTCTCCCCGCTTGGTCTTGGAGGAATGCCAGATGTCGAAAAGATCCGGGTCCTGCCCGGTGGTCCACCCTAAAAGCACCGCTTCGAAACGGCCCTTGTCGATGAACTCCTTGATGAAGGCCGCCCACTCCACGGTGCGGAGCTTCACCACGATGCCCACCTCCTTGAGGCGCCGCTGGATGATCTCGCCGGTGCGCACCCTGAGGTCATTACCCTGATTGGTGAGAATGGTGAACTCGAAGGGCTTGCCATCTTTTTCCATGATGCCCTTAGAGTTAGGCCTCCACCCTGCTTCGGCCAGGAGGGCCTTGGCTTTCTCAGGGTTATAGGGAAAGCGGGGCACGTCGGGGTTGTAGAACCACGTCCCCGGTTTGTAGGGCCCGGTGGCCTCTTGCCCCAGGCCGAGAAGCACCCCTTCCACAATCTCTTCCCTGTTGATGGCGTGGGTCAGGGCCTGGCGCACCCGCCGGTCGGCAAAGCGCTGGTCCTCCAGATTGTATCCCAGATAGGTGTAAGAAAAAGACACGTATTTATATTTGTTGAAGAGGCGCTGAAATTTGGCATAGGCTGTCTGACGCTTGTATTGCAGCGGCGTGAGGCCCATGCGATCGATGTTTCCGGCCTTCATCTCCAGGAACATGGTGGCTAAATCGGGTTTTACCAGGTAAATGTAACCGTTCAGGTAAGGCCGCCCGTCAAAATAGTCCGGGTTGGCGCTGAGCATGATCCTGTCCCCCGCCTGCCAATTCTGGAATTTATACGGACCGGTGCCGATTGGATGGCGGGCCAGGGGGGAATTGGTGATGTCCTGGCCCTTTAGAAGATGCCGGGGCAGAATAGACAGGGTCCAACTCCCCAGGGCCGGAGCGAAGGGCTTGGGATAGGTGACCCGAAAAGTGTAATCGTCTAAGGCTGCGGCCTTTTTTACCTGCAGGAAATCTCCCGAATAGGCGGTGGGCGTCTTGGGGTCCACCATCACCTGATAGGTGAACAGGCAGTCTTTGGCGGTGAAAGGCTTCCCATCCTGCCACTTCACGCCCCGGCGTAATTTAAAGGTTATGGTCAAACCGTTCGGCGAGATCTCCCAGCTCTCCGCCAGGTCCCCCACCAGGTTTAAATCGCCGTCATACTTCACCAGGCCGTTGTAAATGAGGGCGGCCACCGCGTGGGAGGCCGCGTCGCTGGCCAGGGGGGGGATCAAGGTGCTGGCGTCCCCGATGGAGGCGTCGATGAACAGGTCTCCGTAAGCCGGTCCTGTGTCCGGCCCGCCATATTCTTTTTCGGCTTCCGGTGACCCACACCCGGCTCCGGCCAAGATTATCGCCGTCAGGAACAATAGACCCCAGACCCCCTGGGTTTTCAGTTTTCGGTTTTCGGTTTTTGGTTTCCGCATCTCGGCCTATTCCAGAGAAATTTTGAACTTGCCCAGGCTTTGCCTTTGGGATACAGTAAATCAGGTCGGGACGTGGCTCAGCCTGGTAGAGCACAGCGTTCGGGACGCTGGGGTCGCTGGTTCAAATCCAGTCGTCCCGACCATGCAGATTTTTCCAGCCGAATTTCCTCCCCCCAACCTTACCCGACTCTTTCTCTTTTCGCCATTCTGCTTTGCAAAGTGCCTTAGGTGGCCAAAGTGTGGGATGGCCGCCCCTGGCCGCCGCTGGCCATGGCGGGCCCGGAGGCCCGCTCCACCGATCTTGCCTGGTTTATGGGTGAGCCAAAGGCTCAGGCGAGACTGTCCGGAGTTGTGGCTTAATGCCTGAGGGAGCCCCCGCAGGCCTCGCAGTGGGCCCCGGCCAGTGCCTCGGCGTCCTGGAGTTTCTGGATATGGCCGCACTGAGAGCACTGGGCCGCAGGGCGGTATTCCAGCCAGCCCGTGTCCTTCCAGTAGCGCCAAGTGCCGTATTTGCGGTGGTACAGGAAGAGTGGAAAAAGGATGTCCAGGGCAATCAGGGCGATGAAGGAGACGATGAAGAGGGTCCAGGAAAGGAGCACCCCCAGACCGGCGGCCACCAGAATGGCCACCGCCAGGAGCCAGGATTTGTCCCAGATTTCCCGGTCGGCAAAGGTCCAGGGGAGGCGCACTCCGATCCAGGGGT
Source organism: uncultured Syntrophobacterales bacterium (assembly GCA_965602785.1). GTDB lineage: Bacteria > Desulfobacterota > Desulfobaccia > Desulfobaccales > 0-14-0-80-60-11 > JBGSLA01. Next base: position 4,159 of record CBFDAH010000056.1, on the reverse strand, counting down.
TGGGGCCATGGCGTCGCAGGAGCATGTAGCCGGCCACTCCCAAAAAGATCGCAGCTAGCAGATAGCGGAGGAAAGGGGGAGGCTGTTCCATGGTCAATCCTTTAAATGTTTGTGACTTGGGGGAGGGGGGTTCCCACGGGCTGGAAGCCCGTGCTGCCGGGGTCGCTGACCTCTGCCCCCTCTCCCTCAACCCCTTACATAAAACGGGAGCACAGGCTTCCAGCCTGTGCAGGAACAGGCAAGATGCCTGTTTTCCCGGTCAACTCGAGATGGAAGGGGAGTTTGAGGGAAGGGGGGGAGCCGCGCTCCCCCGGCCCTCCCCTCAACTCAAGGTTCCTCATTACCTTCCAACTGCGCCCGGATTTTCAGGCGCAGGGCGTTTAAGCGAATGAAGCCGGTAGCGTCGGCCTGCCGGTAGGAGCCTCCCGCTTCAAAGGTGGCGAGGTCGGGACGGTAGAGGGACTTGGGGGCTTTTCTGCCCACTACCGTGACGTTCCCCTTGTAGAGCTTGAGGCGGGCTGTGCCCGTCACCGGCTTCTGGGCTTCGTCGATGAGGCTTTGCAGGACAAGGCGCTCCGGTGCGAACCAGTAGCCGTAGTACACGAGCTCGGCGTAGCGGGGGATGAGGCTGTCCCTCAGGTGCAGCACCTCCCGGTCCAGAGTGAGGGACTCCACTGCCATGTGGGCTGCCCTGAGGATGGTGCCGCCGGGGGTCTCATAGACGCCCCGGGATTTCAAGCCCACGTAGCGGTTCTCCACCAGGTCCACCCGGCCGATGCCGTGGTCGCCGCCGATGTCGTTCAGGCGGGCCAGGAGTTTGGCGGGGCTCAGGGGCTCGCCGTCCACTGCCACCGGGTCCCCGGCCGCGAAATCCACCTCCAGGTAGCGGGGCTCATCCGGGGCGGCCTCCGGCGATTTGGTCAGGACAAACATGTCCGCCGGGGGTTCGGCCCAGGGGTCCTCGAGGATGCCGCCCTCGAAGCTCAGGTGCAGGAGGTTTCGGTCCATGGAGTAGGGCTTCGCCGCGGTTACCGGCACCGGGATGCCGTGGGCCCGGGCATAGGCCACCAGATCCTCCCGGCCCTGCATGTCCCACTCCCGCCAGGGCGCGATGATGGTCAGGTCCGGGGCCAGGGACTGGTAGGTGAGCTCGAAGCGTACCTGGTCGTTGCCCTTGCCGGTGGCGCCGTGGCTCACCGCGTCGGCCCCGGTCTTCCGGGCTACCTCCACCTGGCCCTTGGCGATGAGGGGCCGGGCGATACTGGTGCCCATGAGGTAGGAGCCCTCGTAGATGGCGTTGGCCCTGAGTATGGGAAAGACAAAGTCCCGGACGAATTCCTCCTGGAAATCCTCCACAAAGATCTCATCAGCGCCGGTGGCCCGGGCCTTGTCCGCCACTTCGGCCACTTCCTCCCCCTGGCCGATATCGGCGCAGAAGGCCACCACCGGGCAGTTATGGGTCTCCTTGAGCCACTTGAGGATTACCGAGGTGTCCAGGCCCCCGGAGTAGGCCAGCACGATTTTCTTGAGGTCACTCATTGAGTTCTATCCTGAATTGGCAAGGTTATGGGGAGAAGGTTGAAGTTCTCCCCTGGGTCAGTCGAACATTATTTTTATCTTATATTTCAGGGTGCAATGGCCGCACTTCGGACAGGGAATCCGGGAAATTTGGGCATCGCCATAAATCGGCTGCAGCGGTTCTCCACTATCCGGACAATATTGGGGTTGGCGGTAATCTGCCCAGCTTTTCAGTTTGAGGCGCACAAATTTCTTGCTGGAGGGGCAGTATCCGGTAATCGCCGGGGATTTCATGCCGCCCCCGATGGTCAGGGAATCTTTAAAATCACACCCGGGAGTGGTGCAAAACATCTCCCCAATTTCCCCGGCAACACCGCAGGCCACCCACAGAAAAATACAGCCTAGTAAAGTGAGATGGAAAAAGAATCTAGGGGTTCTCATGAGCAGTGAATAAGCTGAAAAAAGACATGTAATTTAGCTTTGCTAACTGAGAAGCCATTCCAGCAACGCCTTCTGAAAATGCAGCCGGTTCTCCGCCTGGTCCCACACCGCGGACTGGGGCCCGTCCAGAACCTCGTCGGTAATTTCTTCGCCCCGGTGGGCCGGCAGGCAGTGGAGGACGATGGCCTCAGGGGGCGCGGCTTGCATCAGAGCGGCGTTCACCTGGTAAGGCTGAAAGGCTTGCTTGCGGGCGGCGGTCTCGCCTTCCTGTCCCATGGAGGCCCAGACGTCCGTGTTGATCACTTGGGCCCCGGCCACGGCCCACAGAGGGTCCTGGCCCAGGAAAACCGGCCGTTTCTCCTCCTGGGCCTGCCTCAGGAGAGCGGCATCCGGCTCATACCCCGGCGGAGAGGCTACGTAGAGCTCGAAATCGAGGCGCAGGGCCGCGTTGATCCAGGAGTTGGCCATGTTGTTGCCATCGCCGATCCAGGCGACTTTCAGCCCCTCCATGCGGCCAAAACGCTCCTGCATGGTCATGAGATCGGAGAGCACCTGGCAGGGATGGTGCGTGTCCGTGAGGCCGTTGATGACGGGAATGGCGGCGTGGCGGGCCAGCTCCGCCAGCGTTTCCTGGGCGAAAGTGCGGATGACCACCCCGTCCACATAGCGGGAGAGGACCCGAGAGGTATCGGCAATGGGCTCGTTCCGGGCCAGTTGCGTCTGCTCCCGTTCGAGATAGATGGTCGTGCCCCCCAGTTGGGCCATGCCCGCTTCGAAGGAGACCCGGGTGCGGGTGGAGGGTTTGTCAAAGATCATGGCCAGGGTTTTCCCCTGAAGCGGCATGTGGGTTTGCCCTTCTTGATGGCGGGTCTTGAGTTCCCGGGCCCGGGCCACGAGGGCCTCGATTTCTTCCCGGGACAAATCCAGGATGGTAAGGAGATCTCTTTTCATGAAAAAACCGTCTCCAGGGTCTGGGCCAGAATATCAAGGCACTGGTCGATATCCGCTTTCTCCACCAACAAAGACGGCAGCAGGCGTATGACGTTCCCCTGGGTGCAGTTGACCAGGAGCCCCCGCTCCCGGCAGGCCGTAACTACGGGGGTCCCTTCCTGAGCCAGTTGTATGCCCCACATGAGCCCCAACCCCCGGATTTCCTGGATGACGGGAAAACGGCTCTGAAAGTGGCGGAGTTTTTCTCCCAGGTAGTCGCCCTTCTGTCTCACAGCAGACAGAAAAGCGGGATCGCTCAAAATCTTGAGGGAGGCATTGGCCGCTGCGGCAATGACCGGCCCCCCGCCGAAGGTGCTGGCGTGGGTCCCCGGGACGAAACCCCGGGCCGTCTCCTCGGTGGCGAGAAGCGCGCCCATGGGAAGGCCGCCCGCCAGGGCCTTGGCCAGGGCCATGATGTCCGGGGTGACGCCGTAGTGCTCGTGGGCAAAGAGTTTGCCGGTGCGCCCCAGGCCGCATTGCACCTCGTCAAAGACCAGCAGGATGCCTTTGTCGGTACATATCTGGCGCACCGCGGCCAGATAGCCGCCCTCAGCCGGGTTCACGCCCCCTTCACCCTGGACAGGTTCGAGAATCACCGCACAGACGGTGTCGTCCAGGGCTTCCCGCAGCGCGGCCAGGTCATTGAAGGGCACAAAGACAAACCCCGGCAGCAGAGGCTCGAACCCCTGCCAAAATTTCTCCTGACCGGTGGCGGACAGGGCCCCTATGGTGCGGCCGTGAAAGGAGTCCTGCATGCAGACGATCTTGTGACGTCCGGGACCGTAACGCTCATGGGCATAGCGGCGGCAGAGTTTGATGGCCCCCTCCATGGCCTCGGCGCCGCTGTTGCAGAAAAACACCCGGTCCCCGAAGGACAATCGCACCAGCTCCTCGGCCAGCTCCACCATGGGGGTAGTGTAGTACAGGTTGGAGACGTGTACCAACTGGGATAGCTGGGCAGCAGCAGCCCTGGCGATCTCGGGGTGGGCGTGCCCCAGGTTGCACACCGCCAGACCCATGACGAAGTCCAGGTACTCCCGGCCCTCGGCGTCCCACACCCGAGAGCCTTCTCCCCGGACCAACACCAGGGGCTGGCGCCCATACGTGTGCATGATCACCCCATCCGCCCGTGCCATCCAATCATGTTGCGTCATGTTTTCTCCTGGGTTTGGGGGAGGGGGCTCAGGTGCGCAACCCCTTACCCCCTCCC
>CBFDAH010000055.1:0-15189 GCA_965602785.1 uncultured Syntrophobacterales bacterium | reverse complement strand
TAGAAACTGCCGGGGTGGCGGCCATTGTCCTAGGCGCCCTCGCCACCACTAGTATCTTTATCTGGCAATCTCTTAAGGAGGGTAGCGTAAGGCCAGCATACACCCGGTTCCGTAACGGCTTCGGTAGGGCCATTCTCCTGGGCCTGGAATTTCTGGTGGCCGCGGACATCGTGCGCACGGTGGCCATAGGTCCCACCCTGCAGGATCTGTCCGTTCTGGGTCTTCTGGTCCTTATTCGCACCTTCCTGAGCTTTGCCCTGGAAGTAGAAATCACTGGCCGCTGGCCCTGGGGCGCGGGGCAGCCGGGGCAAAAGGGGGATTGACCCATGGGCCTGAATCCGGATGACCGCTTCATGGGAGATGCTTTGAAGGAAGCCCAGCGGGCCCTCGGGGCGGGGGAGGTGCCGGTGGGGGCTGTCCTGGTGGCGGAAAATGGCGAAGTCCTGGCCCGGGCCCACAATTTTCCCATTTCTCTCAACGACCCCACGGCCCACGCCGAGGTCCTGACCCTGCGCCATGCCGCCGAAACTCTTGGGAATTACCGGTTGCCCGGCACCACCCTCTATGTTACTATTGAACCGTGCCTCATGTGCACGGGAGCGTTGATTCTCGCCCGGGTGAAGCGCCTGGTCTTCGGCGCCCCGGACCCCAAGGCCGGGGCCTGTATTTCTCTTTACCGGATCCCTGAGGATATGCGCCTCAATCATCGACTGGAGGTGACCGGCGGCGTCCGGGAGGCCGAGTGCCGGGAGCTCATGCAGGAATTTTTCCAGACCCGGCGAGGCCGTTCCGAATAAGGGCGGGCTTTGCCCGCCTATGGAATTCTGGTGGGCGACGCCCACCCTACATTGACTATTGGTGCGTGAGACGCACCCTACATCCAATCCTTGTCGGATTGGTAAATGTAGCCGCAGGCTTTAGCCTGCGTCTGATGTGGTTTTAAGCAAAGGCCCGACACTTGGGCGTGTCGGTTTTTTTGCCGAAAACAGCAAACCGTAAACCGAAAACTGCAAACGGAGGGGTACCGAAGAGGCCGTAACGGGGTCGACTCGAAATCGACTTGGGGGCTAATCACCCTCACGTGGGTTCGAATCCCACCCCCTCCGCCAACTTTGAGTTTCTAGTTTTTGAGTTTTCAGTTTCGGGGTAATCAAGCGCCATTCGCTCGAAACTCGAAACTGAAAACTTGAAACTATCACACAGGAGAGATGCCCGAGCGGCTGAAGGGGCGCGACTGGAAATCGCGAGTAGGTCCAAAAGACTTACCGAGGGTTCGAATCCCTCTCTCTCCGCCATTTTTTGGGTTTTCGGTTTTCGGTTCTTGGTTTTCGGTGGGATAATTTCTGGAAAATCACGCCTTGCTGTTAAGAATATCCATTCTGCGGTGACTTCAGGGAAAATCAATGGGAGCATGGGTAAATATGCTTACCTCCCGGAAACCGACTGCCAATCAGCATATGTTATTTTTTTATAACCGAAAACCGAAAACCGAAAACTGAAAACCTCCCTATGTCCTACCAAGTATTGGCCCGTAAGTGGCGTCCCCAGACTTTTGAGGAGGTGGTGGGCCAAGAGCCCATCGCCAAGACCCTCCAGAACGCCCTCATCCAGGGAAGGATCGCCCATGCCTTTTTGTTCAGCGGCCCTCGGGGCGTGGGCAAAACCTCGGTGGCCAGAATCCTGGCCAAGGCCCTGAACTGTGTCAACAGCCCCACTCCGGAGCCCTGCAACGTCTGCCAGGCCTGCCAGGAGATCACCGGCGGCTCATCTATGGATGTTCTGGAAATCGACGGCGCCAGCAACCGGGGCATCGACGAGGTGCGGGACCTCCGGGAGAAGATCAAGTACCTGCCGATGGACGGCAAATTCAAAGTGTACGTCATCGACGAAGTGCACATGCTCACCAAGGAGGCCTTCAACGCCCTCCTCAAGACGTTGGAGGAGCCCCCGGCCCACGCCGTCTTCATCCTGGCCACCACCGAGCCCCACAAGGTGCCGGTGACCATCATGTCCCGCTGCCAGCGCTATGACTTCCGGCGCATCCCCACCTCCCTTATTCAGGAACAGCTCACCAAGCTGGTAAAACAAGAAGGCTGGAACCTGGACGCCGACGGCCTGGCTCTCCTGGCCCGGGAGGCGGAGGGGAGCCTCAGGGACGCCCAGGGCTTCCTGGACCAGGTGGTCACCTTCGGCGGGGACGCAGTGCCCGCCCCGGAAATCGCCAGGATCCTCGGGGTGACGGACCGGGGGGCGCTCTTGGCGGCCCTCACGGCCATGGTCAATCGAGAGGGGCCGGCCCTCCTCGAGCTCATCGACGACCTTTACAATCAGGGCCACGACCTCAAGCGCTTCTACCAGGACCTACTGCAATATACCCGCCACCTGCTTCTGGCCGGCCTCCACCCGGAGGCCCGCCATTTGGCGGCAGTGGCCGACGCCGAATGGGAAGAGCTCGTCCGCCTGGCCCGCCGCTGGCCCTCCGTCTACCTGCACAACTTCTTGAGCGTCCTGCTGCAGGGCGAAGAGGAGTTGAAACGGGCCCCTCAGCCCCGCCTGGCCCTGGAAGTGCTGCTCCTGCGCCTCATTCACCTGGAGCCCCTGACCCCAGTGGCGGACTGGCTCAAGCGCCTGGAATCCCTGGAGGAGCACCTTCGCCGAGACCGCGCCGCCCCTTCCCCCCTCAGGCCGGACACCCCCAGCCCTACAGAAGATCAGGGCTTGCCGGCTACGGAGGCTCAGGGGGAGGCCGAACCTTTGACTCCCGAAAACCTGGCGGAAAAATGGCAGTCCTTCCTGGCTTTTGTCCATAAGGAAGAGGGGGGGCCCCTGTACGCCAAGCTCTCCCGGGCCCAATTGAGCGAGATCAGGGACCACAACCTGGTGGTCACCGGCGACCGCACCATGAACCTCACCGGCGCCCGCCAGAAAACCCGTCTCCAGAAGCTGGCGCAACAGTTTTTTGGGCCGCACTACCAGGTTCAGGTGGAAATTGATGCGGCCCCAGCCCCGAAAAATGCCCCTTCCTCCCCCGATAAAACCCTGGACCTGGGCGCCCTTAAGCAGCAGGCCCTGGAAATCTTCGGGGGCCAATGGCAGTCGCCAGATAAAAAGGAGGATTCCTCGTGAAGAATATGAGCGGCCTCATGAAACAGGCCCAGACGCTCCAGCGTAAGATGCAAGAAATGCAGGCGGAACTGGGACAGCGCACCGTCAGCGCCCAGTCCGGGGGTGGTATGGTGGAGGCCGTGGTCAACGGCCGCCAGGAACTGGTGTCCCTGCGCATCGAACCCGAAGTGGCCACCCCCGACGATGTGGAAATGCTGCAAGACCTCATCCTGGCCGCCATCAATGAGGCCCTGAACCGCTCCCGGGAAATGGTGGCCCAGGAAATGAGCAAACTCACCGGCGGCCTGCAAATACCAGGATTGTTTGCGTAAGAGTTTGTGGGGGGAGGGCCAGGGACCTGAGGTCCCTGCCCTCCCCCCACAACACCAACGACAAGGATTATTCATGGCGAAAGGAGCGTATCCGGAGGCGTTGCAGCGGGTGGTGGCGGCCCTGGGCAAGTGGCCCGGGGTGGGGGAGAAGACCGCAGCCCGGCTGGCTCTCTATCTTCTCAGGGCCCCCCAGGGGGAGGTCCTGGAGTTGGCCCAGGCGGTGGTTGAGCTCAAGGAGAAGGTGCGTCTTTGCCGGCGCTGCTTCGCCTTTGCAGACCAGGAGCTCTGCCCCTTGTGCGCCGATCCCTCCCGCAGCAACGGCGTGCTGCTCGTGGTGGCCGACCCGGGGGACCTGTTGGCCCTCGAGAAAGTAGGCTGGTACCGGGGTCTCTACCACGTCCTGGGCGGGGTGCTGTCGCCCCTGGAGGGCGTGGGTCCGGATGATCTTCGTATCCGGGAGCTCCTGGAGCGGATAACCCGAGAAGGCTTCACCGAAGTGATCCTGGCCCTGAACCCCAGCCTGGAGGGGGAAGCCACCACCACCTTTCTCAGCCAGGAGTTAAAGCCCCTGGGCGTCAAGGTCAGCCGCATCGCCTACGGACTGCCCATGGGGGGCGACATCAAGTACGCCGACCGGGAGACCCTGCGGGAGGCCCTAAGTTACCGGGTGGAGACTTGAGTTAACTCTGGATATTGCGAACATTGACTACTTAATTTAAGAGTAATTAAAATTATATACCCGACCAAACACCTGCTGAACGAGGTGGGTTATGGAAATGACATTGGACGATCTACTCAAAAAAGTACTAGTGATTGCCAGTACTCCAAAAAGTGAATTCCTGCGACAATTGGTGAATCTCATCTATAACAATGTCGAAGAGGAATACGATTTGAAGCCGTTGTCGGCGGAGGATTTAGAAGCAATTCGCCGCGGTAAGGAAGATTTCGCCCAGGGCCGGTTTATCAGTTGGGATGAGTTCAAAGAGAAGCACAACTTGTGAGATTTGCCCTTGATTTATCCCGGGAAGCAGAGAAAGAGCTGGAGAAAGTGGATCGGGCCACCCTTAAGCGTCTGCAGACCCGCATAGAGGAAGTTCTTGAAGACCCCTTTTCCACCCGTTTTTCCAAATCCATGACCACTGTTGCGGGCGCCCGAATTTCTCGGGTAGGCAACTGGCGCATTCTTTTTGAAGTTGATGAAGAAAAGGACCTGGTAAAAATACTGGCTATCCGACCCCGGAGTAAAGCTTACCGGAAGTAATTGGTTCTCTTAAAGCAGAGGTTTCGCATGCAAGTAACAATAAAGTAAATCCTGAGCTTTTAGCCTTTTTTCTGACCACTGATCACTGATCACTGATCACTTTAATCATGTTCGATCGACGTTTAGTGCAAAACTTTGACTGGCTTTTGCTGGCGCTGATTCTCTCCATCGTCGGCATCGGCATTGTCAACCTGTACAGCGCCGGGTTCAACCACACCCCGGAGGGGGCCACCGCCGTCTATGTGAAACAGACCTATTGGCTCCTGGTGGGGCTCGGGGTCATGTGTTTCACCTTCCTGTATGACTACCGCCATCTGGAGAAGTTGGCCTTTCCCCTCTACATTTTGAGCATCCTCTTGCTCATCGGCGTCATGGTGGCGGGAAAGACGGTCTCCGGCTCCACGCGCTGGCTGGCCCTGGGACCGGTGTCCTTTCAACCCGCGGAACTTGTGAAACTCACCCTCATCCTGGTCTTGGCCCGCTACTTCCACCGGCGACCCGGCCAGGGCCCCTTATATTTTAAGGATATTCTCGCCCCCCTGGTTCTCGTCCTCATCCCTGCGGCCTTAATCGCCAAGCAGCCGGACCTGGGTTCCGCCATCCTGGTGACCCTGCTGGGGGGGTCCATGATTGTCCTCATGGGGGTCCACTGGCGTCCCCTGGTGGTGGGGGGGCTCGCCCTCATCTCGGCCATCCCGCTAGCCTGGCCCTTCCTCAAAGAATACCAGCGTCAGCGGGTCCGAATGTTTCTCGACCCGGAGCAGGATCCCCTGGGCGCCGGCTATCACATCATCCAGTCCAAGATCGCGGTGGGCTCCGGGCAATTCTGGGGCAAAGGGTTTTTATTGGGCACCCAGAGCCAGCTTCACTTCCTCCCCGAGCAGCACACCGACTTTGTCTTTTCAGTTTTCGCCGAGGAGTGGGGTTTTGTGGGCTCGGCCGTGCTCGTGTTCCTCTACCTGGGCCTCACCCTGTGGGGCCTCCTTGTGGCCAGGAATTGCAAGGAACGTTTCGGGCAGCTCCTGGCCCTGGGGGTGACGGCCTTGCTTTTTTGGCAAGTGTTCATTAATCTATGCATGGTTACGGGATTGATGCCCGTGGTGGGCATCCCCCTGCCTCTTTTCAGTTACGGCGGCTCCTCCCTTGTCACCACCATGCTGGCCCTGGGGCTCCTCCTCAACATTCGCATGCGTCGTTTTCTTCTGGGTGGGTGAAATTTTTTAAAAAAAAATTTTGACACTAGGGGGAAAATAGGTTACAAGGGCATTCGTGAAAAGATACACATGAGCAATTGTTTTCACATCCACGCAGTTTTTAGGTAACCCCTTAATACCTTTACAATAAATGCGAGGTGGCACTCCGGGATGATTGCACTTGACTGGACGCTGTATTTACAGATTGTCAATTTCCTCGTGCTGGTGTACCTGCTGAACCTAGTGCTTTTCCGGCCCATCAGAAAGGGCCTCCTGGATCGGCGGGCCCGGTTGGCCTCTTACGAGGCGGATATTGCCGGCCTGGCGGACAGCCGGGAGGGCCTCTTGGGAGAGGTGGCGGATCAGCTCACCGCAGCCCGGCGAGAAGGATTGAGCCTGCGGGAAGGTTTACGCCACCAGGGCTCCCAGCAGGAAACCTCCCTGCTGGAGCAGGTGAAAAAGGAAGTGGACGAGGAATGGACCCGGGTGGAAGCCAAGATCAAAAAGGACATAGCCAAAGCTCGGGGGGCCTTGCAGGATCAGGCCCAGGACTTCGCCATGGCCCTGGCCACCAAGATTCTGGGGAGGAAGCTCTCATGAAGGAGAAACTTTTACCCATGCGGTGGTTGGGGATGCTCCCACTGGTTCTGGGCTTGGGTCTCGTGGTAACCAGCGTCGCCCTGGCCAGCGGGGGGGAAGCAGCTCCCGGGGGCGGCCACGGCATTAGCCCGGCCAAAATTAATGACTTTATCTGGCGCATCGTCAACTTCGCGGTCTTCGCCGGGATTCTTATTTATCTGGTGTCCAAGCCCGCCAAGGCGTTCTTCGCCAAGCGTTCCGCCGATATCGGCACTTCCCTTGAGGAACTGGAGGCTCAAAAGGCCGCCGCGGAAGAGGCCCTGGCCGCCGCGGAAGCCCGGCTGGCCCAGGTAGGCGCCGAGCGGGAAAAGTTGATGGAACAGTTTCTGGCTGAGGGCGAGGCGGAAAAGGCCAAGATCATCGAGAAGGCCGAAATGGTGGCGACCCGCATCAAGGAAATGGCCGCGCTCAGCATCGTGCAGGAAACCAAAAAGGCTGCTCAGGAACTGAAACAGGAGGTGGCCGAACAGGCCGCCCAAATGGCGGAAGAGCTCATCAAGAAGCAGATCACCCCCACTGACCAGGAGAAGTTGGTGGAGGAATACCTACAAAAGGTGGTGGAGAAACATTGATTGATCTGACTGTTTCCCGACGCTATGCCAGGGCCTTGATGATGTTGGGCCAGGAAGATGGCAAATTCAGGGAGTACGGGGAGGAGCTAACGACCTTTACCCAGCTCTTGGAGCGGGAACCGGAACTGAAGGACGCCTTGCTCAATCCCGTCCACAGCATGGAGGAGCGCAAAAAATTGCTGCTCCGCATCGCTGAACTCCTGAAAATTTCCCCTCTGGTCAGCAACTTCCTGAAACTTTTGTTTGACAAGCTCCGGCTCGCGGCACTGCCTGGTATCACCCAAGTTTACCAGCACTTGTCGGATGAGCTCGAGAATCTTAAACGGGCCCAGGTGAAATCTGCGGTTCCCCTGGATGAAGCCATGCAGAAGCGCATAGGGCAGGCCTTGGAAGAATTGACCAAGTCCAAAGTGGTCATGGAATTTGAAGAGGATCCCGCCATCATCGGGGGCGTTATCGCCCGGGTGGGTGACTTGGTGCTGGACGGCACCGTCCGCTCCCAGCTACACTCTTTGAGAGAATCTTTAATCAAAGGCGAGGTCGTATAAATGGAAATCAGAGCCGAGGAAATCAGCCAAATTATCCGTACGCAAATCAAGGATTACGAAAAGAAGGTGGAAGTGGCCGAGACCGGCACGGTTCTCTCCGTGGGTGACGGCATCGCCCGGGTCTACGGGGTGGAAAAGTGCATGGCCATGGAACTTATCGAGTTCCATGGCAGCATCTTCGGCATGGCCCTCAACCTGGAAGAGGATAACGTGGGATGCGCCATCCTCGGCGAAGACACCCACATCAAAGAGGGTGACGTCGTCAAGCGCACCGGGCGCATCGCCCAGGTGCCGGTGGGTGACGCGGTCGTCGGCCGGGTCATCGACCCGGTGGGTAATCCCATCGATGGCAAGGGCCCCATCGAAGCCAAGGAGTTCCGGCGCATCGAGGTCAAGGCCCCCGGCGTCATCGAACGCCAGCCGGTGAACGAGCCCATGTACACGGGCTATAAGGCCATCGACTCCATGACGCCCATCGGCCGGGGTCAACGGGAGCTTATCATCGGCGACCGCCAGATCGGTAAAACCGCGCTTTGCGTAGACGCCATTATCAATCAGAAGGATTCCGGCATTATCTGCATTTACGTGGCCGTGGGGCAGAAAAAATCCACCGTGGCCCAGGTGGTGGACGCGCTGGAGCGCCATGACTCCATGAAGCATACCATTGTGGTAAACGCCTCGGCCTCGGAACCCGCCCCGCTGCAGTACATCGCGGCCTTCTCCGGCTGCGCCATGGGCGAATACTACCGGGACACCGGCCGTCACGCTCTCATCATTTACGACGACCTCACCAAGCAGGCCCAGGCCTACCGCCAGATTTCACTGTTGCTCCGCCGCCCGCCGGGCCGTGAGGCTTATCCGGGGGACATCTTCTATAACCACTCCCGGTTGCTGGAGCGGGCCGCCAAGCTGAACGACGAGCTGGGAGCCGGCTCCTTGACGGCCCTGCCCATCATCGAAACCCAGCAGGGCGACGTATCGGCCTACATTCCCACCAACGTTATTTCCATTACCGATGGTCAGGTCTATCTGGAGCCCAGCCTGTTCTTCTCCGGAGTCCGGCCTGCCATTAACGTGGGTCTGTCGGTTTCCCGGGTCGGCGGCGCCGCCCAGGTGAAGGCCATGAAACAGGTGGCCGGCATGCTGCGTTTGGAACTGGCCCAGTACCGGGAGCTGGCGGCTTTCGCCCAGTTCGGCTCCGAGCTGGACAAAGCCACCCAGCAGCAGCTCAATCGGGGCATCCGGCTGGTGGAAATCCTCAAGCAGCAGCAATATCAGCCCCTCCCCATGGAGCGGCAGATTTCCATTATTTACGCCGGCACCCGGGGGTTCCTGGACCAGTACCCGGTGGATGTACTCCATGATTATGAGCAGCAGGTCTATACTTTCATGGAATCCAAGTACACGGAAATTCTTGGGGAAATCCGGGAAATGAAGGAGATCTCCCAGGATCTCGACAACCGCCTGAAGGCTGCCTTGACAGAGTTTGACAGCGTCTTCCAGCCCTCCACCGGCGAAGTCGTTTAAGAGAGCCGGAGGCTAAGCAATGGCAACTTTACGAGACATCCGGCGGAAGATCTCCGCAGTCCAAAAGACTCAGCAGATCACCAAGGCCATGAACATGGTGGCCGCCGCCAAACTCCGGGGCGCGCAGCAGCGCATGGAAAACTTCCGGCCTTACGCCGAGGCCTTCAACCATATGTTGAGCAATTTGGCCAGCGGCGTGGAACCGGAAATCCATCCCTTCTTTCAGAGGGCCCTGGCGGTGGAAAAGGTGGGGCTGGTCTTGATGACCGCCGACCGCGGCCTCTGCGGCAGCTTCAACGTCAATCTGATCAACGCTGCCGCCAGGTTCATCAGGGAAAAACAGGTAGAGGACATCCAGGTGGCTCTCAATTGCGTGGGCCGCAAGGGCCGGGATTTCTATCGCCGCCGTCAAGCGGACATGCCTCAGTCCTATGTGGACGTCTGGAACAAATTTGACTACACCAATGCCGCGGCGGTGGGCCGGGATGTGATGGACAGCTTTCTCTCCGGCGAAGTCCAAGAAGTTTATCTCATCCACGCCCAGTTCGTCAACGTGGCCATCCAGAGGCCCGTTCTGGTGAAGCTCCTCCCCATCGAGCCGGAGACAGCCGCGGAGGAGGCCGGGACCAGCGCGGAATACCTCTTTGAACCGCCCGTGGCCCAATTCCTGGAATACCTCTTGCCCAAGTACCTCAATACGGTGCTCTACCACGGCTTTCTGGAAAATGCCGCCAGCGAGCATGCGGCCCGCATGACCGCCATGGACAATGCTTCCAGTAATTGTAAAGAGATGATTACCAATCTCACCCTGGTGATGAACAAGGCCCGGCAGGCGGCCATTACCAAAGAACTGATGGATATCGTGGGCGGCGCCGAAGCCTTGAAGGGCTAACCGCCTGAACGAGGAGGATTTTACGCTTATGAACATTGGCAAAATCGCCCGCGTCATTGGACCCGTAGTGGACGTGGAATTTCCGGAAGGTCAACTGCCGGACATCCGCAATGGTCTCTTTATCAGCAATCCCGCCATCGACGATATCGAAGATAACTTGGTGGTGGAAGTAGCCCAGCACCTGGGGAACAACGTGGTGCGTACCATCGCCATGGACACCACTGACGGTCTGGTACGGGGTATGCCCGTAAAAGACACCGGCAACGCCATTACAGTGCCGGTGGGCCATGAAGCCCTGGGTAGGGTGCTCAATGTGGTGGGCCGGCCGGTGGATGGTCTCGGACCCGTCGAAGCGAAAACGTACTACCCCATTCACCGGGAAGCTCCACCCTTCGTGGACCAGGACACCACCGTCAAGGTCCTGGAAACCGGCGTCAAGGTTATTGACCTGTTGGTGCCCTTCCCCCGGGGCGGTAAGATGGGCATGTTCGGCGGCGCCGGCGTGGGCAAGACCGTTGTCATGATGGAGATGATTCACAACATCGCCATGCACCACGGCGGCATCTCCGTGTTCGCCGGCGTGGGCGAGCGCACCCGGGAAGGCAACGACCTTTACCTGGAAATGAAGCACTCCGGCGTGCTTCCCAAGGCGGCCCTTATTTACGGACAGATGACCGAGCCGCCGGGAGCCCGGGCCCGGGTAGCCTTGACCGCCCTCACCGCCGCGGAATACTTCCGTGATGAGGAAGGCCAGGACACCCTGCTGTTCATCGATAACATCTTCCGGTTCACCCAGGCGGGTTCCGAGGTGTCGGCGCTTCTGGGCCGTATGCCTTCCGCCGTGGGCTACCAGCCCACCCTGGGTACCGACTTGGGTGAATTGCAGGAGCGCATCACCTCCACCAAGAAGGGTTCCGTCACTTCGGTGCAGTGCATTTACGTGCCCGCAGACGACCTGACCGACCCGGCCCCGGCCGCCACCTTCGCCCACCTGGACGGCACCGTGGTGCTCTCCCGGGCCCTCACCGAGCTGGGCATCTACCCCTCGGTGGACCCCCTGGACTCCACCTCTCGGATCCTGGATCCCATGATCCTGGGCGAGGAGCACTACTACGTGGCCCGGACGGTGCAGGTGATCCTGCAGAAGTACAAGGACCTTCAGGACATCATCGCCATCCTGGGCATTGACGAACTGTCCGACGAAGACAAGCTCACCGTGGCCCGGGCCCGGAAGATCCAGCGCTTCCTGTCCCAACCCTTCTTCGTGGCCACTACCTTCACCGGCTCCGAAGGCAAATTCGTCTCCGTGCCGGATACGGTGCGGGGCTTCAAAGAAATCATCGAGGGCGTGCACGACGATCTTCCTGAGCAGGCCTTCTACATGGTTGGCGGCATCGAAGAAGCAGTGGCCAAAGCCGAACGGCTGGCGGCTGCTTAAAGCCCCGGGGAGGCCAGGGCTAATATGGCAAATAAAGTTCTTTTGGAAGTTGTTACTCCGGACCGGAAGGTGCTCTCCGCCGAGGCCGACGTGGTGGTCTGCCCGGGAGTGGAAGGCCAGTTCGGCATCCTCTACGGGCACATCCCCTTCCTCTCGGCCCTGGAAATCGGGGAAATGTACTACCGGGACGGAGCCAAGACTGAACATGTGTCGGTGAGCGGTGGCTTTGCCGAGGTCAGCGGCAACAAGGTGACCATCGTGGTCGAAGCCGCAGAGTCTGGCAGGGAAATTGACATCGAGCGGGCCCGCCGGGCCATGGAGCGGGCCGAGAAGCGCCTGGCCGCGGCCAGGACTGCGGAAATCGACCACGCTCGGGCCGAGGCCGCCATGCAACGGGCCCTCCTGCGCATGAAGGTGGCCGGCCGCTAACCGTTCAAACCCAAAGTATAGACTTAACCTCGGGCAAGCCTGGGTTTTCCGGGCTTGCCTTTTTTTGGGCAACGTGAGAAAGTGATAACATTCTTGGGGTTACCTCTCTGATCCTCCCGGACATGCTCTGGGGTACCATTCCAGTCCAGGCTGCTCTGCCTGAATCTCAGGGGAAAGTTAAACCTTTCGGAGTCAGGCAGGCCCAAAGTTCTAGCCAACGACATTGCCGCAGGATTACAAAAAATCTTTTGGGGTAGAAGGCCTGAAAATCCTCGCCGTCCTTGCGGCCGCGCTGGGTTTATACCTCACTTCTTTCTATAGCTACCTTCTCTTCCATTCCATCGTTGAAATCTTCAGCGTCGCCATTGCCTGGGGAGTCTTCGCCCTGGCCTGGAACTCCAGGCACCTGATCCGCAACAACTACCTCCTCCTCCTGGGCATTGCCTATCTGTTCGTGGGGAGCCTGGATCTCCTGCACACTTTGGCATACAAAGGCATGAACGTCTTCCCCGGCTACGGCGCCAATCTGCCCACCCAACTGTGGATCGCCGCCCGTTATCTGGAAAGCCTCTCCTTTGTCGTCGCCCCCTTCTTCCTGGGCCGCGCCCTCAATCTCCGGATTAGTCTGGGGATCTATCTCCTTGGCTTCACCCTGATCTTGCTCGCCATTTTCTCCTGGCACATTTTCCCCACCTGCTATGTGGAAGGCCAGGGCCTGACCACCTTCAAAATCGCCAGCGAGTATATTATTTGCGCCCTTCTCCTCGGGGCCCTGGCCCTCTTGTATCAAAAACGCCGGGCCTTCGATACGGCGGTGTGGCGTTTGCTGGTATGGTCCCTCCTGGCCATGGTGGTTTCCGAGCTGGCCTTCACGTTTTATGTGGGGGTTTATGATCTGTCCAACCTGATCGGACATTACTTCAAGATCCTTTCCTTTTACCTGGTCTACAAGGCAATTATTGAAACGGGACTGGTTGAGCCTTTCAGCCTCTTGCTACGAGACCTGAAACAGGCGGAAGAGGCTCTCAGAAAAGTCAATGAGACTTTGGAAGGCCAGGTTAAAGAGCGGACCTCAGCCTTGCTGGATGCCAATGTCCAGCTTCGCCAGGAAATCTGGGAACGCCAGAACGTTGAGGCCTCTCTCCGAGAATCGGAGAAAAACCTGCGCTATTTGGCCTCCCAGATCCTTCAGGTCCAGGAGCAAGAACGGGGGCGCATTTCCAGAGAATTACATGATGATTTGGGGCAATCCCTCGCTGCGTTGAAATTAACTATGAGGCAAATTGCCCGTAGTTTTTCGAATCATCATAATCCCATGACGGAAGATCTGGAAAATGCTCTGGCCCAGTTAGATAGCCTCATAGATAAAATACGGCGGATATCCCGCAACCTCAGTCCGGCGGTCCTGGAAGACTTCGGCTTGGAAACCGCCCTGAAATCTCTGTTTAGAGATTTTTCTGCCACTGAGGAGTTGAAAATTTCCATTGATATGGAAAAAGTATCGCCTTTCTTGTCCAAAACCTCGCAGATTGCCATTTATCGCATCTTTCAGGAAGCCCTGACCAATATCTGTAAGCATGCTGCCGCCACCGAAGTGAGTGTGCATATCAGCCGGCAAAATGGCCACATTCACTTCCTGGTAACAGATAATGGCCAGGGATTTGACCTTGCCGCCACCAAGACTATCCTTCCAGGAGAGCGAGGCTTGGGGCTGGCTTCCATGGAAGAACGGGTGCACATGCTAAACGGTGTAAGTGAAATCCGCAGCCGGCTAGGACACGGCACGCAAGTGAGCTTCACCCTGCCCTACGAATCCCCGAGCCCGTAAATAATCTGGCATAATTTATGCTCTCTTGAGATGATTATGAGACACCAAACCATGAACGCCACCGCCATCCTCCTGGCCGCGGGGCAGGGAACCCGCATGAAGTCAAGCCATCCCAAGGTGCTGCATCAGATTTTGGGGCGGCCCATGATCGCCTATCTGATAGATACTCTCAAATCGAGAGGGATTACCGACATTCTGGTGGTGGTGGGTTATCAGGCTGAGAAAGTCATGGCGGCCCTGGCGGGCGAAGAAGTCAGATTCGTGGTCCAGGAGCCCCAGCAGGGCACCGGTCACGCCGTCCAGGTGGCCATGACTGAGTTGCCGCCGGAGGCGCACACGGTGATGGTGCTGTGCGGCGATGTGCCCCTTATTTCCCCGGAGAGTGTGGCGGACTTGTATCGTCTGCACCAGGACTCCGGCGCGGCGGTGACCGTGCAGGCCGTGGAACTCCCGGACGGGGCCCACTATGGCCGGGTGGTGCGGGACGCCTCAGGCCAGGTGGTGGACGTGGTCCAGTCCAAGGATGCCCACGACCGCCCCGACATCCTGGCCATTCGGGAAATCAACACCGGAGCCTACTGCTTCGAGGCCGGCTTTTTACGGCAGGCCCTGGGGGAGCTTACCGAGAGCCCCGTGACCGGAGAAATCTATCTCACCGACATGATCCCTTTGGCTCGCCGGCACGGCCGCCGCGTAGAAGCCCTCCTTGACCCGGACTGGCCGAATCTTCTGGGCATCAACAGCCGGCAAGAGCTGGCCGAGACCACCCAAACTCTCAAGCGCCGCATCAACGAAGCCCATATGGCCGCGGGGGTCACCCTTATGGACCCCGACAGCGCCTACATCGGGCCTCTGGTGGCCATCGGCCGGGACACCGTCATCTACCCCAATGTTTATCTGGAGGGACGGACGGCCATCGGTGAAAATTGCGTGATTGAGCCCAACGTCAAGATCACCGACGCCTTCCTGGCGGACCATGTCTACGTCAAGATGGGTTCCGTCATCGCCGAAAGCCGCCTTGAAACCAGGGTGCAGGTGGGGCCCTACTCCCACGTGAGGCCCCTGAGCGACCTCCGGGAAGGGGCCCAGGTGGGGAATTTCGTAGAGGTGAAAAAGTCTATACTTTACCCCGGGGTCAAGGCCAACCATCTCACCTATCTCGGGGACGCCGAGGTGGGTCCCCGGGTGAACGTGGGCGCCGGCACCATCACCTGTAATTATGACGGAGTCCACAAGCATAAAACCGTCATCGAGGAGGGAGCCTTCATCGGCAGCAACACGGCCCTGGTGGCCCCGGTGACCATCGGGGCCGGGGCTTATGTGGGCGCCGGCTCCACCATCACCAAGGACGTGCCCCCTGGTAAGCTGGGCATCAGCCGGGCCCGCCAGGTGGTGCTGGAACGGCGCCTCGTTAAGAAAAAATAG
>CBFDAH010000054.1:0-15552 GCA_965602785.1 uncultured Syntrophobacterales bacterium | reverse complement strand
TCGTGAAGGCGGCCGCACCGTGGGCGCCGGCGTCGTCAGCGATATTATCGAGTAGTTTTAGGGACATACCATGAGGGACATCATTACGCTTTCCTGCGGCACCTGCAAGCGCCGCAACTATACAAAGACGAAGAACAAGCGGCGTACACCCGACAGGCTCACACTCAAAAAGTACTGTCCATACTGCCGGAGTCATACCCCGCATCGCGAGACCAAATAGGGAGGAGACAGGCCAGTAGCTCGAACGGCTAGAGCACCGGTCTCCAAAACCGGGGGATGGGGGTTCGAATCCCTCCTGGCCTGCCAGTTAAGGCACCGAAGAAGGTGCCAGTGGGAGGCCCTTTCGTAATAAAGCCACCTGGCGAGCAGCCAAAAATTTCCTCGGAATTCCATGACGTTAGCGTCCCGGAGCAGCCAGAGGGAACAGGTTGCTTGCGCCCTTTTTTTGGTTTGTAGAGGCTTTACCGCGGGGCGTCCCCCCCGGGGAAGGGCAAGAGGCAAGATAAATGAAGAAAAGTAAAGGCAAGGGCAAGGGCCAGGGGAAAGACACGGGGGCCAACCCCGCCCGGGGACAGGTGGTTAAAATAAAGGGTGGGAAAGCCAAAGCCTCCGTGACCTCTAGGCTGCCGTCGGTGACTCAATGGTGGAGGCAGGCCACCCAGTTTGTGGCCGAGGCCTGGCAGGAACTCAAGAAGGTGACCTGGCCGGGACGCAGGGAAACCCTGGGCACCACCTTAGTGGTTCTCATTCTGGTAGTCATCATCGCCTCTTTTTTGGGGCTGGTGGACATGGGGCTTTCGGCTCTGGTCAAGAAAGTCATGAGGGGATAGGGGCAAGGTAACCGTGGGCCATAAGTGGTACATCATCCATACCTACTCCGGCTTTGAGATGAAGGTGAAGAATGCCATTATGGAGCGGGCCAAGGCCTTGGGGATTGACCACCTCATCTCGGAGGTGCTGGTGCCCACGGAGACGGTGGAGGAGATGATCAAAGGCGAGCGCCGCCTCTCGGCCCGGAAGTTTTATCCTGGATATGTGCTGGTGCGCATGGAGCTCACGGACGACTCCTGGCATCTGGTGAAGGACACCCCCAAGGTCACCGGCTTTGTGGGCAGCAAGACCGAGCCCGTGTCTATCCCCGACGAGGAAGCTGAAAAGATCATCGCCCAGATGCAGGAAGGGGTGGCCAAGCCCAAGCCCAAAATCAAATTCGAGACCGGGGACAAGGTGCAGGTGACGGATGGGCCGTTCTCCAACTTCACCGGTACCGTGGATGAAGTGCGCCCCGACCGGGGTCGGGTCAAAGTGATGATCAGCGTCTTCGGGAGACCTACGCCGGTGGAGTTGGAATTTACGCAGTTGGAGAAGATTTAAAGGCAGTGGCCAGTGGTCGGTGATCAGTAGTCAGTTACTCTTGACACCCTCTGCTTCTGACTATTGACAACTGGCAGCTGACTACTGGAGGTAGGCATGGCCAAGAAAGTAATTGCCCAAATTAAGCTGCAGCTCCCCGCGGGGCAGGCCAATCCGTCGCCCCCGGTGGGTCCGGCTTTGGGCCAGCACGGGGTCAACATCATGGAGTTCTGCAAGAGCTATAACGCCCGTACTGCCGCCCAGGAGGGCACCATCATCCCGGTGTTGATTACGGTATACGCCGACCGCTCCTTTACCTTTATCACCAGGACGCCGCCGGCCTCGGTGCTCCTGAAGCAGGCGGCCCAGGTGCCCAGCGGCGCCAAGGAGCCCCGCCGGGAGAATGTGGGAAGCGTCACCCAGGCCCAACTCGCGGAGATCGCCAAGCAGAAGATGTCCGATTTAAATACCACTGACCTGGACATGGCCATGCGTAGCATTGCCGGCACGGCCCGCAGTATGGGCATCGAGATCGTGGACTAAGGGAAGAACATGGCCAAACAAGGGAAAAGATTCCGACAGGTAGCGGAGAAGGTGGAAAAAGGCCGCCGCTATGCGTTTCAGGAGGCGGTAGGCCTGGCTTTAGAAACCGCCAGCACCAAGTTTGACGAGACCCTGGAGGCGGCTGTGCAACTGGGGGTGAACCCCCGGCACGCCGACCAGATGGTGAGAGGTGCAGTGGTCCTGCCCAGCGGGCTGGGGAAGACGGTGCGCGTCCTGGTCTTTGCCAAAGGTGAAAAAGAACAGGAAGCCCAGGAAGCCGGGGCGGATGTCGTGGGGGCCGAGGAGCTGATTCAGCGCATCCAGGGAGGGTGGCTCGAGTTCGATAAGGCGGTGGCCACCCCGGACCTCATGGGTCAGGTGGGCCGGATCGGCAAGATCCTGGGACCCCGGGGCCTCATGCCCAATGTCAAGGTGGGCACGGTGACCTTCGACGTGGCCCGGGCGGTGCAGGAACTGAAGGGCGGCAAGGTGGATTTCCGGGTGGACCGGGCCGGAGTGGTGCACGCCCCCATGGGCAAAGTATCCTTCGGCACGGACAAGCTTCTCCTCAACCTGGCGGCGTTCCTGGACCAGTTGGTGCGCCTCAAGCCCACCACCAGCAAGGGAACCTATCTCAAAGGCATTCACCTGTCCACCACCATGGGTCCTGGAATCGCGGTGGACACCTCTGACGTCAAGAACCTGGTGCGAATGCTGTCGTAAAGGAGTTGGGGCGTGCTCAAGCCGCAGATAAAAAAGAAAGCTAAGATTGTCCAGGATATCCAGGAGAAGGTGGGCAAAGCCCAGATCGGCATCCTGGCGGATTTCACCGGCCTCAAGGTGGAGGCCATGACCCTGTTGCGACGCCAGGTAAAGGAGGCGGGGGGCGAGCTTACGGTTACCAAGAACACCCTCCTCAGAAGGGCGGCCGAGGAAGGCACCCTCATTGCCCCCGTCAGGGGGGAACTAACCGGGCCCAATGCCTTGGTCCTGGGATACGAGGACCCCGTGGCGTTGGCCAAGCTTCTGGTCAAATTCGCCCAGGACAAGCCCTTCCTCAAAATCAAGGGCGGGGTCATTGGAGAGCAGACCCTTTCCGCCACAGACGTGGACGCCCTCTCCAAGCTGCCGGCCCGGGAGGTTCTCCTGGCCCAATTTCTGGGGGTCCTGCAGGGAGTGCCCCAGGCCCTGGTGACGGTGCTCAGCGGAGTGCTCCGCAACTTCCTGAATGCCCTGGTGGCCATCCGGGACCAGAAGGGTGGCGGCGAGGCCCCGGGGGAAACGGCCGAGGGCGGAGAGGCCCCGGGGGAAAAGGCCGAGGGCGGCGAGGCCCCGGGGGAAAAGGCCGAGGGCGGCGAGGTCCCGGGGGAAAAGGCCGAGGGCGACGAGGTCCCGGGGGAAAAGGCCGAGGGCGACGAGGTCTCGGGGGAAAAGGCCGAGGGCGACGAGGCTTAGGAGCCTGGGGGGCAACTTTACCAAGTCTGCCCATCTGACAAGTATTCGACACAGAATCAGGAACAACTTCCCCGGGGGGAAACCCGGAGAGAAATGATACCAACCGGCTGGCGGCACGCGGGGCCGGCTGACCGCGTAAAGGAGGAAAACTCAATGGCAATTTCGCGTCAGGAGCTCATTGACACCCTGGCCAACATGACGGTGCTGGAACTCTCCGAGCTCATCAAGGAGCTGGAGGAGAAGTTCGGCGTATCGGCGGCGGCGCCGGTGGCGGTAGCCGCGGCGGCGGCGCCGGCGGCTGCGGCTCCGGTAGAGGAAGAAAAAACGGAGTTCGACGTGGTTCTGACCGTCTGCGGGGCCAACAAGATTCAGGTCATCAAGGAAGTGCGGGCCATCACCAGCCTGGGCCTCAAGGAGGCTAAGGAGGCGGTGGAAAGCGTACCCTACACTGTCAAGGAGGCCATCTCCAAGGCAGAAGCCGAAGAAATCATAAAAAAGCTGGAAGCCCAAGGAGCCACAGTCGAGCTCAAGTAGCAGGACGATACCGATGTCTTGCAAGGAGTACCCATGGCGGATTTGTTCTCGCCTTTGACGTTGTACCGCAAAAACTTTGGGAAGATTGAGCGGGTTGTTGATATCTCGAACCTAATCGAGATGCAGAGGGAGTCTTACGCCCGCTTTTTACAAAAAGATTTTCCCTCCGAGGAGCGCCAAGACTTTGGCCTCCAGGGGGTGTTCAAGAGCGTTTTCCCCATTTGGGACTTCAGCCGTACCTGCTGCCTGCAGTTCGTGGACTATTCCATGGGCGACCCCAAGTACGACATGGACGAGTGCCTGCAGCGGGGCATGACCTTTGAAGTGCCCATGAAGATCCGAGTGCGCCTCGAGGTCTACGAACCTGAGTCGGGGGTCCAGGCCATTCGGGACATCAAACAGCAGGAGATTTACTTCGGCACCCTGCCCTTAATGACGGAAAACGGTACTTTTATCATCAATGGCACGGAACGGGTGGTGGTCAGCCAGTTGCACCGCAGCCCGGGCCTGTTCATTGACCATGACCGGGCCAAGATCCACTCCAGTGGCAAGATCATTTACTCGGCCCGGCTCATCCCCCTGAGGGGCTCCTGGATCGACTTCGAATTCGACCCCAAAGACATCCTGTACGTGCGCATCGACCGGCGACGGAAGTTTCCAGCTACTATTCTGCTCAAGGCTCTGGGTTATAGCACCGAGCACCTCCTCAACTACTTTTACAAGACGGAGAAGGTCTTTCTGGAGGGAGAGACCATCCGTCGGAAAATGCTCCCGGAGATGCTCCGGGACAAGACTTTCTCCATGGACATCGTGGACCCGAAAACCGGGCAAGTCCTGGTGCGGAAGATGCGGCGGGTGACCCCCACGGCCATTCAGCGTCTGGTGAAGGCCGGGGTGGATACCATTCCCGGCACTACGGAAGACCTGGTGGGGAAGGTGGCGGCCCACGACATTCTGGACCCGGAGACCGGGGAGCCCCTGGTCCCCTGCAACGACACCCTCACCCTGGAAACCATCGAAGAACTTCGGGAACGAGGGGTGCGGGAGTTGGATCTCCTGTACATCGATCACGTCAACGTCAGCGACTGTCTCCAAAAGACCCTGGCCCTGGACAAGACCACCTCCATGAAGGAAGCCATCCTGGAAATTTACCGGAGGCTCAGGCCCAGCAACCGGCCCAACGAGGAGGTGGCCACCAACTTTTTCCAGAATCTCTTCTTCAACCCCGAGTATTACGACCTGTCGCCGGTGGGGCGCTTGAAGCTCGACATGAAGTTGAGAAAGCCCGAGGAGCGCCTGCCCCTCACCCAGACCACCCTGGTGCCGGAGGACATCCTCCTGGCCGTGCGAGAGCTTATCAACCAGAAGGACCGGGAAGGACCGGTGGATGATATTGACCATTTGGGGAACCGCCGGGTGCGGGCCGTGGGCGAGCTCCTGGAGAACCAGTTTCGGGTGGGCCTGGTGCGGATGGAGCGGGCCATCAAGGAGCGCATGGCCATTCAGGACCTGGACACCCTGATGCCCCATGACCTCATCAACGCCAAGCCGGTGCAGGCGGTGATCAAAGAGTTTTTCGGGACAAGCCAGCTCTCCCAGTTCATGGACCAGACTAACCCCCTGTCCGAGATTACCCACAAGCGGCGTCTGTCCGCTCTGGGGCCGGGGGGCCTGACCAGGGAGCGGGCCGGCTTCGAAGTGCGGGACGTGCATCCCACTCACTATGGCCGTATCTGCCCCATTGAGACGCCGGAAGGTCCCAATATCGGCCTCATCGTGTCCCTGTCCACCTATGCCCGGGTCAATGCATTCGGCTTCATCGAGACCCCTTACCGGGTGGTGGAGAGGAAGAAGGTGGGGAACCGGATGGAGACCCTGGTAACCAGGGAAGTCAAGTATTTGTCGGCCATGGAAGAGGAGGAAAAGGTCATCGGCCAGGCCAACGCCGCCCTGGACAAAAAGGGGCGATTCCTGGACGACCTGGTGGAGGCCCGCCAGGGCGGTCAGTACGTCATGGCGAGCCCGGACAAGATCGACTACCTGGACGTTTCTCCCAGCCAGTTGGTCAGCGTGGCCGCCTCCCTCATACCCTTTCTGGAACACGACGACGCCAACCGGGCTCTCATGGGCTCCAACATGCAGCGCCAGGCGGTGCCGCTGTTGACCAGCAGCACGCCCCTGATTGGCACGGGCATGGAGGGCGTGGTGGCTCGGGATTCCGGAGTCACCGTGGCGGCCCGGCGGGGCGGCCTGGTGGAGGACGTGGACTCCACCCGCATTGTCATCCGGGCTATGGACGGGAACGGCAGCGGCGATTCCCCCGTGGACATCTACAAGCTCACCAAGTTCCAGCGCACCAACCAGAACACCTGCTACAACCAGCGTCCCATTGTGCGCAAGGGCGACGTGGTGGAGAAGGGCCAGATTATTGCAGACGGCCCGGCCACGGAAATGGGGCAACTGGCCCTGGGCAAGAACATCATGGTGGCCTTCATGCCCTGGGGCGGCTACAACTTCGAGGATTCCATCCTGGTCTCCGAGCGTCTGGTGAAAGACGACGTCTTCACCTCCATTCATATCGAGGAATTCGAGGTGATGGCCCGGGACACCAAGCTGGGCAAAGAGGAGATCACCCGAGACATCCCCAATGTGGGGGAAGAAGCCCTGAAAGACCTGGACGACAGCGGCATCATCCGCATCGGCGCCGAGGTGCGACCCGGAGACGTCCTGGTGGGGAAGATCACCCCCAAGGGGGAAACCCAGCTTACCCCCGAGGAAAAGCTCCTCCGGGCCATTTTCGGAGAAAAGGCCGGGGACGTTAAAGACACTTCGCTCAGGGTACCGCCGGGAATTGAAGGGGTGGTCATCGACGCCCGGGTGTTCTCCCGTAAGGGTGTGGAGAAAGACGACCGCAGCCGCTCCATAGAAGATGAGGCGGTGGCCAAGCTGCAGAAGGACCAGGCTGACGAGATCGCCATCATCACCCAAAGCTTCCGCCAGAGACTCGCCGACCTGGTGGGAGGGAAAAAGCTGGCCGAGAACATTGAGGACGAGCGCCAGGGTACGACCATCCTGGAAAAAGGTCAGGAGGTGCCTGCGGCACAGGTGCAGCGCCAGCCTCTGGGATTTTGGCGACACGTGCCCTTCGAAGAGGTGGGCCTGGAAGACCAGGTGGACAAGCTCCTGGACCGCTACCAGGAGCAATTGGACCTGGTAAACACGGTCTTTGACGCCAAACTCTCCCGCCTGCGCAAGGTGGATGAGCTTCCCCCCGGGGTCATCAAGAAGGTCAAGGTCTTCGTGGCCATGAAGCGGAAGCTGGCGGTGGGGGATAAGATGGCCGGCCGCCACGGCAACAAAGGCGTGGTGTCCCGCATCATGCCGGAAGAGGACATGCCCTACTTCGAGGACGGCACCCCGGTGGATATCGTGCTGAACCCTCTGGGCGTTCCCTCCCGCATGAACGTGGGCCAGGTCATGGAAACCCATCTCGGCTGGGCTTCTCACATGCTGGGAAAACAAGTCGGCGAGATGCTGAACCGTTATTACAGCCTGGAAGCCATCAGGGCGCGCCTGGGCCGCATCCTCAGGGACACGGGCCTGGAGGCGCAGCTGGAGGGCCTCTCTTACGAAGAACTTCGGGACATCTGGCGCCAGCAATATGAAAACGGCATCCACTTCGCCACCCCGGTATTCGACGGGGCCATTGAGGAGGAAGTGCGGACTTGCCTGGAAGAAGCGGGACTACCCCTGGGAGGACAGAGCATTCTGCGCGATGGCCGCACCGGGGAGCCCTTCGACCGGAAGGTGACGGTGGGAGTGATGTACATGATGAAGCTGCATCACCTGGTGGCCGACAAGATCCACGCCCGTTCCATCGGGCCCTACTCCCTGGTCACCCAGCAGCCTCTGGGAGGCAAAGCCCAGTTCGGCGGCCAGCGTTTAGGGGAGATGGAGGTCTGGGCCTTGGAAGCCTATGGCGCAGCTTACACTCTGCAAGAATTCCTGACGGTCAAATCAGACGACGTGGCCGGCCGGACCCGCATCTACGAAAAGATCTTCAAAGGCGAATACGATCTCGAGGCGGGGCTGCCGGAGTCCTTCAATGTCCTGGTCCGGGAACTAAAAAGTCTGGCCCTGAACGTGGATCTCCTGAAGTCCGAAAAGGGCAAGGACAAGGAATAACGTATGGAAAAGTCCAGGGACGTCAAATTGGAAGACCTGAACACCCTGTTCGCCAGGCCGGAGGACCCCCTCAGCATCAAGGCGGTGCGTCTGGCCCTGGCCTCTCCGGAATTGGTTCGGGATTGGTCCTTCGGGGAGGTAAAAAAGCCCGAGACCATTAATTACCGCACCTTCAAACCGGAGCGGGACGGGCTGTTCTGTGCCAAGATATTCGGCCCCGCCAAAGACTATGAGTGCAATTGCGGCAAATATAAGCGCATGAAGCACCGGGGCATCACCTGTGAGAAATGCGGTGTCGAAGTCATTCAGTCCAAAGTTCGGCGGGAGCGCATGGGCCACATTGAGCTGGCCTCCCCCGTGGTGCACATCTGGTTCCTCAAGAGTCTGCCCAGTAAAATCGGCAATCTCCTCGACCTCACTCTCAAGGAACTGGAAAAGGTCCTGTATTTTGAAGCCTTCGTAGTGGTGGACTCCGGGGATACCCAGCTCGCCAAGGGCACCCTCCTGTCGGAGGAACGGTACCGCCAGCTCCGGGAAGAGTTCGGCGACCAGTTTGAGGCGGGCATGGGGGCCGAAGCCATCCGGGTAATGCTCCAGCGGGTGGATCTGGAGGTTCTGTCTGTAGAGATCCGGGAGGATACCGCCAAAACCAGCTCCGACGCCAAACGCAAGAAGCTGGCCAAACGCCTGAAGATTGTGGACGCTTTCCGGGAAAGCGGCCAGCGCCCCGAATGGATGGTGCTGGAGGTTGTTCCGGTGTTGCCTCCGGACCTGAGGCCCTTGGTTCACCTGGATGGCGGCCGGTTCGCCACCAGCGACTTGAACGACCTCTACCGGCGAGTCATCAATCGTAACAACCGTTTGAAAAGACTTCTGGAGCTCAGCGCTCCGGATATCATCATCCGCAATGAAAAGCGCATGCTCCAGGAGGCGGTGGACGTGCTCTTTGAGAACGGCCGCCGGGGCCGCACCATTACCGGCCCCAACAAACGGCCGCTGAAATCCCTGAGCGATATGCTCAAGGGCAAGCAGGGGCGCTTCCGCCAGAATCTCCTGGGGAAACGGGTGGACTACTCCGGCCGCTCAGTGATCGTCATCGGCCCGGAACTCAAGTTGCACCAGTGCGGCCTCCCCAAGCAGATGGCCCTGGAGCTCTTCAAGCCTTTCATCTTCCACCGGCTGGTGGCCAAGGGCCATGCCACCACCATTAAGGTGGCCAAGAAGCTGGTGGACCGGGAAACCCCGGAGGTCTGGGACATCCTGGACGAGGTGGTGCGGGAGCATACCGTGCTTCTCAACCGGGCCCCCACTCTCCATCGCCTGGGCATCCAGGCCTTTGAGCCCATCCTCATCGAGGGCAAGGCCATCCAGCTTCATCCCCTGGTGTGCACGGCCTTTAACGCCGACTTCGACGGCGACCAGATGGCGGTGCACGTGCCCTTGTCCATCGAGAGCCAGATCGAATCCCGGGCCCTGATGATGTCCACCAACAACATCCTCTCCCCGGCCAACGGGGACCCCATCATCATTCCCACCCAGGACATCGTGCTGGGGCTCTATTATCTCACCCGGGAGCGGCCCTTCGCCCACGGGGAGCGGGTGGCCAAGGACGGCAGCAAGCCTATGCCCTTTGCCTCTAAAGAGGAAGTGCGCTTGGCCTACGACCAGGGGCAGGTGCATCTCCAGGCCCGTATCCCGGTGCGCATCGACGGGAAAATCCACGAGACCACGGTGGGACGGGTGCTCCTGTCGGAGATTGTCCCGGAGGGCATCCCCTTCGACATGGTAAACATCACCATGACCAAGCGGGGAGTGCGCAAGCTCATCGCCTACGCTTATCGCAAGAGCGGCATCAAGGCGACGGTGCTCCTGGCCGATCGCCTGAAAAACCTCGGCTACCGTTACGCTACCAAGGCGGGCATCTCCATCGGCATGCAGGATATGTTCATTCCGCAGCAAAAGGCGGAAATTTTAAATGCCGCCATGACCGAGGTGTCCCAGGTGGAGGAGCAGTACCTGGACGGTATTATCACCGAGGGGGAAAAATACAATAAAGTGGTGGACATCTGGGCCAAGGCCACGGATGAAGTGGCGGCCCGCATGATGGAAGAGATGGCCCGGGAAACCATTTCCGTGGAAGAGCCGGACCCCGACAACCCCGGCCAGGTCATCACCCATATGGAAGAGGTGGCCAGCTTCAATCCCATCTTCATGATGGCCGACTCCGGAGCCCGGGGCAGCAAGGACCAGATGAAGCAGTTGGCCGGCATGCGGGGCCTCATGTCCAAGCCCTCCGGGGAAATCATCGAGACCCCCATCACCGCCAACTTCCGGGAAGGCCTCTCGGTGTTGCAGTACTTCATCTCCACGCACGGCGCCCGGAAAGGCCTGGCGGACACGGCGCTGAAGACCGCCAACTCCGGGTACCTCACCCGGCGCCTGGTGGACGTGGCCCAGGACGCGGTAATTAATGAACTGGATTGCGGCACCATCGACGGCATTTACGTCAATCCCCTGGTGGAGGGCGGCGAGATCATCGAGCGGGTGAAGGACCGGGTGCTGGGGCGCACGGCCCTGGGAGAGATCGTGGACCCCCATACCGGAGAGGTGTTGGTGGAGGCCAATGAGGAAATTGACGAGGAGGCCTCCGACCGCATCGAGGCCGCTGGCATCGAACGGGTGGAGATCCGCTCGGTGCTGACTTGCCAGACCAAGTGGGGCGTGTGCGCCAAGTGCTACGGTCGGGACCTGGCCCACGGGACCCAGGTGAACATCGGCGAGGCCATCGGCATCCTGGCGGCCCAGTCCATCGGGGAGCCCGGCACCCAGCTCACCATGCGCACCTTCCACATCGGCGGCACCGCCTCCCGCCGGGCCGAACAAAGCCGTCACGTGGCCCGGGTGGCGGGCCGGGTGCGTTTCGAGAACGTGCGCACCGTGGCTGACCCCCAGGGTGAGCTGGTGAACCTGAGCCGCTCCGGGGAACTGGTTATTGCGAGCGAAAAGGGCATCGAACGGGAGCGCTACCCCCTGACTTACGGGGCGCACCTCAAGGTGAATGACAATGACGAGGTGCTGCCCGGCCAGGAACTGGCGGAGTGGGACCCCTTCACCAACCCCATGTTGACCGAAGTGGGGGGTATTATCAAATTCGGGGATATCCAGCACGCCATGCAGGAACGGGTGGACCCGGTGACCGGTAAAGTCTCCCGGCTCATTATCGAGGGCAAGGATCCGGATCTGCGTCCCCGCATCTCGGTGAAGGACGAAGCCGGGCAGACGGCCCGTATCCCCAGCTCTCCGGCTCATGCCCGGTACTTTATGCCCTTGGGGGCCATCCTCATGGTAAATGAAGGCGACCAGGTTTTTCCCGGCGACGTCATCGCCAAGATCCCCCGGGAAACCATGAAGACCAAGGACATCACCGGTGGTCTGCCGCGGGTGGCCGAGCTCTTCGAGGTGCGCAAACCCAAAGAGACGGCCATAATTACCGAGATCAGCGGGGTGGTCTCCTTCGGCCGCCACATCAAGGGCAAGCGTAAAATCGTCGTCACTCCCGATGTGGGTAAGTTCAAGGAGTATCTCATCCCCAAGGGCAAGCACGTGGCGGTCCAGGAGGGGGATTACATACGGGCCGGCGAACCTCTGATGGACGGCTCCGCCAACCCCCACGACATCCTGAATATCAGCGGGCTCAAGGAACTGGCCCGGTACCTGGTGGATGAAGTCCAGGAAGTCTATCGCCTCCAGGGCGTCAAGATCAACGACAAGCACATCGAGGTCATCGTCCGGCAGATGCTGCGGCGCATCAAGGTGGTGGACGCCGGAGACACGGACTTCCTGGTGGGCGAGCAGGTGGAGAAGTGGATCTTTGAGGAGAAAAACGACGAGGCCATGAGCCAGGGCAAGCGCGCCGCTACCGGTGAGCCCCTGCTCCTGGGTATCACCAAAGCCTCTTTGACCACGGATAGTTGGATTTCCGCGGCCTCCTTCCAGGAGACCACCAAGGTGCTGGCCGACGCGGCGGTCCAGGGCAAGGTGGATCGTCTCCGGGGTCTCAAGGAGAACGTTATTATGGGCCGGCTCATTCCTGCCGGCACGGGTCTGTCTCAGTACCGGGAAGTGGACATCGAACTGGCCGAGGAAGAAGAAGCCGAACTGCCGCAGGAAGAGGCCACGGTTATTTTGGAGCTGGAGGCCCCTGAGGTGGAGCTGCCAGCCCCATAAAAAGCTTGACAGGGAAGCGATAAAGCGATAAAAATAGCAGTTTTTAGGGGCCAACTATTTGCAGGCCCGGAGAAGCTATGCCGACCATCAATCAACTTGTTCGTAAGGGAAGAGAGAAACAAAAAAAACGCACGGCGTCGCCGGCCCTGCAGAGCTGCCCTCAGAAGCGGGGGGTATGTGTCAGGGTCTACACCACCACCCCCAAGAAGCCCAACTCGGCCCTCAGGAAAGTTGCCCGGGTGCGCCTTACCAACGGCATTGAGGTAACCACCTACATCCCTGGGGTAGGGCACAACCTTCAGGAACACTCCGTAGTGCTCATCCGGGGGGGACGGGTAAAGGACTTGCCGGGGGTGCGCTACCACGTGGTGCGAGGCACCCTGGACGCCTCAGGGGTCCAGGACCGGCGCCGGGGGCGTTCCAAATATGGGGCCAAGAAGCCCAAGTAGAATGTTCAAGGTTCAAGGTTCAAAGGTGGTGCTGTGAACCGAGGGGGAAAAAAGGTGAAAATCTGCCCCGGCGAACACAATGCCCACCAATTAAATTGAATCTTTGAACTAAATCTTTAACTTTGAACGAAGAACTCTAAACTGTGACCTTCAACAAGGTTGGAAGATATGCCAAGAAAAGGCGGAGTGATCAAGCGGCCCATCATCCCCGATCTCAAGTACAACGACGGCATGGTGAGCCGCTTCGTCAACGGTTTGATGCGCAAAGGGAAAAAGAGCACGGCCCAACGTATCTTCTACAACGCCCTGGATATTGTGGGCCAGCGCAGCAAGGAAGACCCTTTAAAGGTCTTCCACCAAGCCATGGATAACGTCAGGCCCATGATCGAGGTGAAATCCCGGCGGGTAGGCGGCGCCACCTACCAGGTGCCCGTGGAGGTCCGCCAGGACCGGCGCATTTCCCTGGCTATCCGCTGGATCATCGGCTTTGCTAGGGGCCGGGCTGACAAGTCCATGGAGGTCAAGCTGGCCGGAGAGTTTATGGACGCCGCCCAAAACCGGGGCGGCGCCATCAAGAAAAGGGAAGATACCCATAAAATGGCCGAGGCCAACAAGGCCTTCGCGCATTATCGTTGGTAATTTGAATTGTCAAGAACCACGCCCCTGAATCGCGTCCGGAATATTGGTTTTATGGCCCACATCGACGCCGGCAAAACCACGACCACGGAACGAGTCCTGTTTTATACCGGGGTAACCCACCGGATGGGTGAGGTGCATGATGGCCAAGCCGTGATGGACTGGATGGTCCAGGAGCAGGAGCGGGGCATCACCATCACCAGCGCCGCCACCACCTGCTACTGGCAGGACCACCGCATCAACATCATTGACACCCCGGGACATGTGGACTTCACCATCGAAGTGGAGCGGTCCTTGCGGGTCCTGGATGGCGTGGTAGCCGTGTTCGACGCGGTGGGTGGAGTGGAGCCCCAGTCGGAGACGGTGTGGCGCCAGGCAGATCGCTACGGCGTGCCGCGCCTGGCCTTCGTGAACAAGATGGACCGCGTGGGAGCCGACCTTTTTCGGTGTCAGCAGATGATGCGGGAGCGCTTGAACGCCAATCCGGTGCTGGTGCAACTGCCCCTGGGGGAGGAAGATCGCTTCCAGGGAGTGATCGACCTGATTGATATGCAGGCCCTGGTTTACACGGACAAGACCCAGGGTCTGGAGTATGAAATTTGCGACATACCGTCAGACTACCAGGAACTGGCTCAAACCCAGCGGAACCGGATGCTGGAGGCCCTGGCCGAAGTAGACGACGGTATCATGGAGCATTACCTGGCGGACGAGGAAGTGCCCCTGGACATGATCCGGGGGGCCCTGCGCCAAGGCGCCATCAGCTTGAAGCTTGTCCCCACCCTGTGCGGCTCGGCCTTCAAGAACAAAGGGGTGCAGCCGCTGCTCGATGCGGTGGTGGATTACCTCCCCTCACCCCAGGAAATACCGCCCAAAAAGGGGCTTACTCCCAAAGGGGAGATCACGGAGCGGCCCGGTGAGGATGATGCGCCTTTAGCGGTTCTGGCCTTCAAGCTCCTCACCGACCCCTACGTGGGGCACCTTACCTTTTTACGAGTGTACTCCGGGGTTTTGACCTCGGGTTCGTCAGTGCTGAACGCCACCAAAGGCAGCAAGGAACGCATCGGCCGGCTCCTCAAGATGCACGCCAACAAACGGGAGGAGATAGATGCGGCCTTTGCCGGAGATATCGTGGCGGCAGTAGGCTTGCGCCATACCACCACAGGGGACACGCTGTGCGACAACCGGCACCCCATCACCCTCGAAGCCCTGTGGATTCCCCAGCCGGTCATTGACATCGCCATCGAGCCCCTGACCAAGGCGGACCAGGACAAACTGGGGATGGCGCTGTCCCGCATCTCCGCCGAAGACCCCTCCTTCCGGGTGAAGACGGAGGTGGAGACCGGGGAGACTATCATTTCCGGAATGGGGGAGCTGCATCTCGAGATTATCGTGGACCGCCTTACCCGGGAGTTCAAGGTGGACGCCCGCATGGGGCGGCCCCAGGTGTCCTATCGTGAGACCATCACCGAGGCGGCGCGGTCCGAAGGGCGGTTCGTGCGTCAGACCGGAGGCCGGGGCCAGTTCGGCCACGTCTGGCTGGAGCTCACCCCCCTGACCGCCGGCAGCGGCGTCATTTTTGAAAATAAAATTGTGGGCGGGGCGGTTCCCAAAGAATACATCCCGGCGGTGCAGAAGGGCGTCAAGGAGGCGGCCAGCACCGGCATCATGGGCTACCCGTTGGTGGACCTCCAGGTGCGGCTGGTGGACGGCTCTTTCCATGAAGTGGACTCCTCGGAGCGGGCCTTCCAGATTGCCGGTTCCATGGCCTTCAAAGAAGGGGCCCGGCGGGCCCGGCCGGTTCTCCTGGAGCCGGTGATGGCGCTGGAGGCGGTGACTCCGGAAGATTTTGTGGGAGAGGTCATGGGTGAAATCAACGCCCGGCGAGGCCGCATTACCGGCCTGGAGAGCCGGGGGTCCATCCACACCATCCAGGCCCATGTGCCCCTGGCCACCATGTTCGGCTACGCCACGGTGTTGAGAAGCGCCACCCAGGGACGAGCAACTTTTACCATGCAGTTCGACCACTACGAACCTGTTTCCGCCTCGTTGGCGGAGGAGATTTTAGGCCGGCGACAGGCGCGCGCCTGACCCCGCACATTTTTGGGAGGAATGCTCCATGGCCAAGAAGAAATTTGAGCGTACGAAGCCGCACGTAAATGTGGGGACCATT
>CBFDAH010000053.1:0-15713 GCA_965602785.1 uncultured Syntrophobacterales bacterium | reverse complement strand
CCCATGAGAAAATCATGGGGGAGGAGGCCCACCATGGGATAGGACTGGCCCTCCAGGGTCTGAATGGAGCGACCCAGGTACATGAGGCCGCCGCACTCGGCGTAAATGGGCAGACCCCACTCCGCCGCCTGGCGTACTGAGGCGCGAAATGTGTCGTTATGGGCCAGGGCCGGGGCGTTGGTCTCCGGGAAGCCGCCTCCCAGGTAGAGAGCATCCAGGTCTCGGGGGAGTTGCGGATCGGTGAGGGCGCTCAGGAATACCAGCCGGGCCCCGGCCTGCTCCAGGGCCTCCAGGTTCTCAGGGTAGTAGAACTGAAAAGCCGCGTCCCGGACGATGCCGATGTTCACCTGGGGCAGGGGTTCGCTGATGGGATAGAGGTCTTCGGAGGCGATGGGCAACGGAGGAGCCTGACAGGCCGCCTCCCAGAGGCCGGGGAGGTCGAGATACCGCTCCGCCAGGTCTTGGGCGGCCTGCACGGCCCGCACTGCGGCCCGGTGCTCCGGCGGAGGCACCAGGCCCATATGCCTCTCAGGGAAGACGGCGCACTTGAGGCGGGGCAGCGCTCCCAGAACCGGCACCTTACAGTAATGTTCGATGGTGTTTCTCAGGATGGCTTCGTGGCGGGGGCGGGCCACCTGGTTGAGGATCACCCCGGCGAGATTCACATGGGGGTCGAAGTGCTGACAGCCCATAACCAGGGCCGCGGCAGTGCGGGTGGTCATGCTGCAGTCCACCACCAGCACCACCGGCGTGGCCAACAGTTTGGCCAGCTCTGCGGTGCTGTAGGTGCCCTGGGCGTCGAGGCCGTCAAAAAGGCCGCGGTTACCCTCGATCAAGAGGGCATCCGCGGCCGCGGCATGACGAGATACTAGTCCAACAATCTGGTCGCCCTCCATGAGGAAGGGGTCCAGGTTATGGCTGGGGCTGCCCGCGGCCAGAGCATGCCAGGCAGGGTCGATGTAGTCCGGTCCCTTCTTAAAGGGTACTACATTTCGACCCTGGGCCCGCCAGGCGGCCAAGAGCCCCAAGGTCAAGGTGGTCTTACCGGCCCCACCCCGAAGCGCGGAGAGCAGCAGTCGAGGACAGGGCCGGAACATTACAATTTTTTCGCGGCGCCTTCTTCGTGGGGGATTTCCACAAAGCTACCCCCGAAATACGTATAGACACAGCGGCCGCCATCGATGAGGTCTTTGATGGCGAACTTGATATCGTTCTTGTTTTGATCGGGATGCACCTTGAGTACGGCCTTATGCAAATCCATAGCCTTGAGCTGTTTTTTGCCCTGGGCCGCATCCACCATTTTGAAGATAAACTCTACAAGTTCTTCCTTTGGTAATGCCATTTAAATCACCTGCTTAGAATTTAAAATGCATAGACGTTCTATAAGTATCATACGCCTGGAACTTATAGTCGTCAATATGCTGGTAGGTGAAGGGAATGTCGCATTTTTCAAAGAACTTTTCCCACCCGATGCGCTCGATCCACTCACCCACGCGCTCCCACTTATTGGCGCCTTCGACGTACTTCAGGAGGATCTTGCGAATGGCGGCCACGGTTTCCGGCCAACGCGGCGGGGTGTTGGGGATGTATGGGATGGCCAGCCGGGAGAACATGGGCGGAGCCTTGGCGTTGGACACCTTGCCGCCCACCAGGATAGCCACGCCGCCCTTCTCTTCGTCGAAGCAGGGCAGGGCCGGGCACATGGTGTAGCAGTTGCCGCAGTACATACACCGGGGCTCGTTCACCGTGACGCTCTTCAGGCTCTTGTCCGGGTGGGGCCGGATGGCGCCGGTGGGACAAGAAGCGATGGTGGTGGGAATCTCGCACAGGTGGCGCAGCTTGTCGTGCATGATCTTCGGGGCCGTGCGATGTACACCGCAGATGGCGATGTCAGAGCAGTGCACCGCGCCGCACATGTTCAAGCAACAAGCCAAGGAGATGCGCACCTGGGCCGGCAGCTTATGAGAGCCGAAGTATTCAAAGAGGTCATCCATCACCGCCTTGACGATACCCGAGGCGTCAATGGCCGGGGTGTGGCAGTGAATCCAACCCTGGGTGTGGACGATATTGGTGATGGAATGGCCGGTGCCACCAGCGGGGAGGCCGTATTTCTTTAATTCCGCCATCAAGGGCTGCAGCTTGGCCTTGTCAGAGACCAGGAACTCGACATTGTGGCGGCTGGTGAAGCGCAGATGGCCGCCACAGAATTTGTCGGCGATGTCACACAGGTCACGGGTAAACAGGGTGGAGATGATTCGGGGGGAGCCGACGCGCACCGAATAAATTTCGGCGCCGGTCTCGGAGATGTTTCTCAGCACCCCGGGCTCCGGATAATCGTGGGTTTTCCACTTGCCGTAGTTTTCCTTGATGACCGGTGGCAGGAATTTGCTATAGTGCGGCGGGCCAATATCAGTAATCCGTTCAGACATGTTGGTTGCTCCTCCTTGGTTGATCGCCTTGCAGCGGGTAGATTAGTCTACGAACCCTTCTTTGGTGTAGTACTTACGGCCTTTATCTTCGGCGTCGAAGTCAGCCTGGTGCCAGAAGAAGAAGGGGTTGGCCCGCGGGATTCTGACGGTCTGCGGCACCGGCGGCAGACCCACGGCCTCCAGGAAGGTCCGCATGCCCAAGCGCATGATAAGCTCGCCGATGCGCTCCCGGTTTTTGCCGTGCTCCGCCCACCATTCGGTGATGTTGGTGGTGAGCTCTTTCAGCTCATCAAACGGCGCTTCCATTCGCATGAAGGGCACGATAACCCAGCTCATCTGGGCGCCTTCCAGGATGGGGGCGTGGGAGCCCAGGAGAATAGTGCAGCCGACATCGGTGCCAATTCTTAAGGCGTCAGGCATCAGGTTGATGCAGTGCATGCAGTGGTTGCAGTTTTTATTATCGATCTTCAGGGTCTTGCCGTCCCAGTCCATGCAATAGGTGGGGCACAGGTCGGTAATGTCCGCCTTGACGTCCAACTTATCTACATGGGCGCCGCCGTTTTTGGGTTTCAGCTCGCCGCCGGCGTAGGCCTGCACTGCGGCCTGATCGATGCGAATGTCGTCTTTCCAAACGCCGATCATGGACATGTCGGACCGGGCCACTGCGGCCACGCAATCATTGGGACAGCCGGAGAACTTCAGTTTGTACTTGTATGGATAGGAAGGCCGGTGTAAGTCGAACTGGAACTCCTGAGTCAGCTCGTAGCAGGCCTCCATGGTGTCATAGCAGGACCATTCACACCGGGCCGGTCCCAGGCAGCAGGAGGGGCTGCGCATGGCGGAACCGGAGCCGCCAATATCCCAGCCTTTGGCGGTCAGTTTTGCGAAACAGGGCTCCAGTTCCTCGGTCCGAGTGCCCAGGAAAATGATGTCGCCGGTGGCCCCATGCATGTTGAGCACCCCGCTGCCGTGCTCATCCCAAATGTCGCAGAGCTCCCGCAGAGCCGCGGTGTTGTAAAACCAGCCGGAGGGTTGGTTGATCCGCATGGTGTGGAAGTGCTCCAGGCCGGGGAACTCTTCGGGCAGGTCGGAGTAACGTCCGATGATGCCGGAGCCGTAGCCCAGCACGCCCACGATGCCGCCATGCTTCCAGTGAGTGATCTTGTCCTTATACGACCTTTCTAACTGGCCCAACAGGTCATCAACCTGGGGCTTCTGGGCGGCCATCCGCTTCAGGTCTTTCACGAAGCTGGGGAAGGGGCCGTCAACCAGTTGATCCAATAACGGGGTTTTGTGCATGAAAATCTCCTCCTGACTTAAGTGGTCCCCAAAGGGCTTAAAAGGGCTTATCCTTTTTTTCACAAATATCTTTGTTAATACATACCATTGCAAGAAATTTGTCAACTAAAAAATATCACCTAATTTTGGGGAGAAGGTTAACCGGGCCAAGCTCCTCCAGGGGCTCCCGTACCTGCGCCGCCGGCCCCACCACCAGGGTCACCAGGGAGTCGGGCTGAAGATGGGTGCGAGCCGCTTGTTGGGCCGCTTCCAGGGTGACTCCCTGGACTTTTTCACAATAGCGCGACAGATAATCCAGCCCCAAGTCATAGAGGTCCATGGCCAACAACTGGCGGGCGATGGTTCGAGCGGTTTCCAGACCCAGAGGAAAGTGGCCCACGTAGTAGCTCTGGGCCTCGGCAAGCTCCTGGGCCGCCACCCCGTTTTGCTGTACTTTCCGCATCACCTCCGTGATCTCCTGGACCACCTGGGCGGTGTTGGCTGCCGGGGTGAAGGTGGCAATGGTGAAGGGGCCCGGGGCCCGGCGAAAATGAAAGTGGCTGCGAATGCCGTAGGTGAGTCCCAAGTCCGAGCGAATGCGGCTCATGAGGCGGGAGGAGAAGCCCCCTTCCCCCAGGATGTAATTTGCCAGACGCAGCGGAAAGAAATCGGGATGGTGGCGGGGGAGCCCCAGGTGCCCCATACGGATCTCGCTTTGGGTGAGTTCCGGCCGGTCCAGGAGGTAAAGGCCGGGCGGGGAGACCTGGGGGGGGGGAGCGGTATAGGCCGAGCTCACCGGACCGCCCCCGGCCCAGACCTCCCAGAGGCGGCGGGCTTCTTCCTCCACCCGGTCACGGGGCAAAGCGCCCACCACCACCAGGGTGGCGACCTCGGGGGCGAATTCCCGGGAATAATGCCCCTTCAGGTCTGCAAGCGTCAGGGCGTCCAGGGTCTCGGGCTCCCCCCGCACCGCCTGGCCATAGGGGGCCGTGCCGAAGAACAACTTGCGAAACCAGCGGTTGGCCACCTCCCGGGGATCGTCGAGGACTTGGGCCAACTCCGCCCGCCGGCGCTCCTTGAGCAGGGGAAATTCCTCCTCCGGGAAGCCGGGGGTCTGCACCACCTCTGCCAGGGTGTCCATGAGGGCGGTAAAATCTTCGGCCAGTCCCCCCAGAGAGACATAGGTGGCGTCATAGTCGGCCCGGGCCATTAGATACGCCCCCAGGGACTCCACGTCCTCCGCCAACTGGCGTTGGGTGCGCCGGGCCGTGCCCAGGGTGAGGAAATCGGCGGTCCAGTCCGCCACCCCGGCCTGACCCGGGGGGTCTGTCTCCGCTCCCCGCTTCACCATTAAGGTGAGACTCACCCAGGGAACCCGCGTGTACTCAACCCCCAAGAGGTGTATGCCACGGGGCAACTTCATCTGGTAAATTTGTGGAATATGTCCGGCCATGGGTTTTCCTTTGTTGTCTCGAATCCTGAATGCGGTGTCCCGAGAGGCGGGACAATTCAGGCTAACTCCCCCAGAGACTGACTCTCTTCGGGAGCTATGGGTTTCAAGGTGACCACGGTGCGGTTATCGTCCCGCAGATACTCCCGGGCCACCCGCTGCAAATCTTCCCGGCTCACCTCCTCGTAAAACCCGAGAAGATCGTTGATGCGATGGGCTTCTCCGGTTTTCAGGTGGAAGAGGCCCACGAGCAGACCCCGGAAGAAATTTCTGGCCAGTCCCTGGACAATTTGGGATTTGAGTATTTTCTTGGCCCGGGCAAGTTCGGCGTCCTCTACGCCCTCTTCCTGGAGGCGCGCCAGGGAGGCCCACAGATCCGCTTCCAATTGGGCCAGGTCAGTGCCAGGCGCGGCCACGGCCCGGAAAAGGAACAGGTCGGGGTCCTGGGCCGACCAGGGGGGCGCGGCCAGGTAGGCCTCCAGGTCGGCGGCCCGGCCGGGCCGGATGAATTCCTGGTAGAGGCGGCTGGCCTTACCCACGGACAAGACCAACGCCAGCAGAGTAAGAGGATAAATGTCCGGGTGGTCCAGGCCCACCACATGGAATCCCGCCAAAAAGGCTTCCACCAGGGACACTTTCTTAAATATGGCTCGCCGTTCTCCCCGCTGGGGTGGCTCCACCACTTTGGGGAAGGCGGGGGCGCCGGGGCTGGGTAGGGAGCCGAAGTATTTGTCCACCAGACCCCGGGCGGCCTCGGGGGCCACGTCCCCGGCGACGACCACGGTCATGTTGCCTGGATGGTAGTAGGTGCGATAGTAAGCCAGGCAGTCACTCAGGGTCATGCGGCGCAGGTCCTGGTCCCAGCCGATGACCGGCCAGGAATAAGGATGTTGGGTGTAGGCCGCGGCAAAGAGCTGCTCTT
This sequence comes from uncultured Syntrophobacterales bacterium, assembly GCA_965602785.1. Lineage (GTDB taxonomy): Bacteria > Desulfobacterota > Desulfobaccia > Desulfobaccales > 0-14-0-80-60-11 > JBGSLA01. The sequence goes on along the minus strand of CBFDAH010000053.1, from coordinate 9,634 downwards.
CCACCAGACCGAAGGGGCTGTCCACGCTCCGAAGCTTTCTCTCGCTCACCACCACATCCCGCTCGGTCTGGAAGTTCTCCTCGTCCAGCTTGAGATTCACCAGACGGTCGGCCTCCAGGCGCAGGGCCAGCTCCAGGTGCTCGGTGGGCAGGTTCTCGAAATAGGAGGTGTGATCCTTGGTGGTGAAGGCGTTGATCTCCCCACCCTTGGCCTGCAGGACCCGGGCGAATTCTTCCGGTCCCAGCTCCTCGGTGCCCCGGAACATGAGATGCTCGAAGAGGTGGCTGATGCCGGTAATGCCCGGCAGCTCATTGATGGAGCCCACCTGGTAGTGCACTTGCAGGGACACCACCGGCACCGAGTCATCGGGCAGCACCAGGAGGGTGAGGCCGTTTTCCAATTGGAAGGGCACAATGGTAATAGCAGGATGCCAATCAGCAGGTGATGTTTGGCGGGTGCGGGTCATTTCATCTCCTCCAGGTATCTCATCACGAGGCAGGCGCCGGCTACCTTAGTGGCGTCGCCATAACCATTTTCTCCAGGATGGTTAGTCCATTATAATGGGGGTTCGGTAACTGTCCTGGCCCATATTTTTGACCTTATTTAAAGTGGGCGCCATCTTGGCATCGCTGGCCTCACTCGGATTGTGCAGGCGTGTTCCTGATTGGCCGTGGGGACCTGTCCTGAGATTCACTTGACAGGCGCCGGATACCCGCTCCAATACCGCAACAACCCCTCGTCGGCGGCAATTCTCAAGGGCATTTTCTCCACAATGGCAAGGTTCGCCGGGTTTTCTCCGCCCAGAACCCGCCGGGCCAGGGCCGCGGCCTCCTGCCCCAGGGTCTGGTAGTCCAGGGCCACCCAGAGGATGGCCCCTTCATGGCCCACCTCGGGGTGGCTGCTCACCACTTTAACCCGGCGCTCCCGGCCCCAGGAGAGGATGAGGGGGGCATAACGGGCCGCTGCGGCCGTAGGAGGGAGATACAGCACCCGGGCCCCCCGGGCCAGGAGCTTTTCCAGCGCCGGACGGTCTTCCTCAGCGGCAGTGGAGGTCTCCGTGAGGGTGGTGAGGTCGTACTTGGGGGCCAGGGTGGTGAAAAGCTGCGCCACTTCCATGGCCTGGCCCTCCCTGGGGTCGTAGAGGAGACCCCAGGGGCCGGGACCGAGAAGGCGCGCCCCCAATTCCAGGGCCGGGCCCACCGGCGGCGGCGAAGCAATCCCGGTGAGGTTTTTCTGGTGAATGTCCGGATGCTTGGGGTCATTGGCCACACCAATAACATAGGGATTGGCCACCATGGTAAAGACAACCGGAGTGATCTTTACCACCGGGGCCACCCGCAGGAGGGCCGGGCTCCCCAGGGCGATGAACAGGGATGGGTGCTGGGACTGGAGGCGCTTTAAGGCTTCGTCACCCTCCGGGCCGAATTCCGGAACGCTCACCACCTTGAGGCGCCGGGGAGCCAAGCCGGCAGTGAGTCCGGCCACAGTCTCTTGCAGGCGGGGTGAGTCAGGCGAGCCGAAAACGACCACAGGTCGGTCCGGCCCGGGTCCGCAGGCCCCAGACGTAAGCCCCGCCACGAAAAAAAGGAGCCCCAGAAATCGACGCCAAGGTATGGTGAGCTGCCACCTCGCGGCAGTTGCAATGTGCTGCACGGAGGCACCCCTGGTCTGGTGTGGAAATTGCCAATGGGACCACACCCTCAAACCTTCGGTCCCAATGGCCCCCCGCTTCAGTGAATCAGTTTGCCGATACGGTCCCACCTCACCTGGAAGACCTTGTCGTTCCAGGAAAAATTAAAGATGAGGCCTTGCGCTCCTTTGAGCAGGGACGGGAAAAAGAAGGTTTTGGTCTGCCCCTGCCAAGAAAAATAGATGATAAAGGCCTTGCCCCGCATGGCGTCCAGGGACACGAAGCCCCAGAAGCGGCTGTCATAGCTTTTGTCCCGGTTGTCCCCCATGACGAAATAGGCGTTGGGGGGGACCACCATGGGGCCGAAATTGTCGCGCTGGGTGGGCGTGATGTCTTTTTCCCGATAAACGGCCCGGGGGGCTTGGGGGTCCTCGGAGGGAGGCGGGATCTGGGTAAGCTGGCCGTTGATGTAAAGTTTCTTGTTGGTGATCTGAATCCGGTCCCCCGGCAGGCCGATTACCCGCTTAATATAATCCTTGGTGGGGTCCTGGGGATAAATGAACACCGTAATATCCCCCCGCTGAGGTTTCCCCGTAGAAATCCAAATCTTGTTGGTAAAAGGATTGCGGATGCCATAGGAAAACTTGTTCACCAGCAGGTAGTCCCCCACCAAGAGGGTGGGTTCCATGGAACTTGAGGGAATGGAAAAGGCCTGGATGACGAAAGCCCGGATAATCAAGGCCAGGGCAAGGGCGATGAATACGGACTCGCCATATTCCCGCCAGCGGGATTTTGGGCGTGCGCCTTCCTGCCCCGGGTCGACACCGGGCGGCTGTTTCTGACGGGCCATGATTAATTATCAACCCCTAAGGAACACCGAATTCAAAATCGGACAGTCGGGGGCTGGCGCCTCAGTCCGCAGGGGTGAACTGGTCCTTGCCGGCTCCGCAAATGGGACAGGCCCAATCCTCGGGTAGGTTTTCAAAGGAGGTATTAGGGGGAATATTGTTTTCCGAGTCCCCCTCGGCCGGATCGTAAATATAGCCGCAGATCTGACATTGATACTTTTGCATGAGTCCTCCCTATTTCGGTTATCGGCCCCGCGCCCCAGGACCCCTGTGGGCAGGGGAAACCAGTGGCCGGTGCGAATCGGGATCTGGCGAAAAGCTCAACCGTCCATCAACCCCAACGAATTATACTATTTCTCTAATATTTTCCAAGTCAACCAAATTCTCCTCCAAAAAGCACGAAAAGAGGGGAAAAGGGGATTGATAAGGCTAACCCTTCTACATTTCTAAGAAATCGTTGACATCCCAAGGAATTTTTGCTAAGGTGCCGCCACTATTACCCTGGGGAATTTAATTCCAGGCCAGGAGGAGAAAATCATGGCAACCTATTTGATGTTCGGGAAATATTCCGTCGACGCCGTCAAGCAGATCAGCGCCGAGCGCACTGAGAAAACCATGCAGCTGGCCACATCTTTCAAGGGCACCGTCACGGCAATGTATGCCATGCTGGGCGAGTATGACCTCCTGTTTATTGTGGAAATGCCCGGCAACGAGCAGGCCCTGCAATTTTCCGTGGCCCTGTCCAAACTTACCGGCATCGCCTTCGCCACCTCCCCGGCGGTGACGGTGGCGGAATTCGACAAGATGATGGCTTAAACCCAAGCCAGCCTGCGGAAAAAGTGGCTTTAAAGGGAGGGGGCAGGGCCATTGGTCCCGGCCCCCTGCCCCATTTTTTTCCAAGCCCTCTCAAATAAGCTTTCGGATAAGGTCGGGACCGGCCGCAAAGGAGTCCAGGTAAAAATCCGCCTTAAGGTGGGGATTACGATAGGCCACTAGGGGCACCCCGGCGTTCCGGGCGAATGCTTCGTCCACCTCGGAGTCCCCGATAAAAATGACCTCCCCGGGGGAGAGCCCGAAGTGCTCCAGGATGCGCCAGAAAGACTCCGGGTGGGGTTTGGGCCGGGTCACGTCCAGGGCCGAAATTACCAGGTCAAACTGGTCCGCCAGGCGGTGATAGTGTAGGACTGCATGGGTGGTGGTGGTGCGGTTGGTGGCCAGGGCGGTATAGAACCTGGGGCGCAAGAACTGGAGAAACTCCCGCAGGTAGGGCTCCTCCACCATCATGGGAATGAACTGCTGGTAATCCAGGGTGCGGCAGTAGTCCCACACCTCTTCCAGGTTGGGGTACTCCCTGAAAAGATACTCCAGGGACTCCTGGAAGGTGTGAGAGTGGACATAGTCCACCGCGGGGGTCTTCATGGGGGGAAGACCGAAGCGCTCTATAATGCCATTATAGAACGCAATATTAGACGGCCGGGAGTCAAACAAGACCCCGTCGCAGTCAAAACCCACCAGTTTCAGCACCCGTGCCCTCCATGGGCCAGAATCCCAGCCACCTTGTAAAAGTAGTGATTCTCCGGGGTCTTGTCAACTGAGGGCGGAACCTCGGTTCAGCGCTTCAGGATATGGAGCCATGGAGGGAGGAGCCGGGGTTCCGCCACTCCCCGAGAATATTGGGAAGAGGCCGCCCCTCAGCGGGCTCTGGATAACTTTGGTCATCCGCCCCCTGAGGGGTGACCGGCGAACCGCAGCCATGTTTGCGTTAACCCAACTGCCTCATAAAAAGTGTCTCACTTTTGGAGGCATCTCTCATCCGCTAGCAGCACTTCCCCTTCATTTTCTCCATCATCTCCTTGCACATTGCCATGGGGTCCCCACCTGCTTCCATCTTTTCCATCATCTCCTTGCAGATCGCCATGGGGTCCCCGCCTGCCTTCATCTTTTCCATCATCTCTTTGCACATCGCCATTTTGGGTTCCTTTTCTCCTGAGTACATTTCAGATCTCCTTTTCTTAGTGAGTTAAAATCTGTCCTCAGATGAGGCCAGAATCAATTGCCCTGTCTGAGGTCTCTTTTCTTCTCTTCGTACTCCTCTTTGTTTATCTCGCCGAGAGCATACCGTTTGTTGAGAATATCCATTAGCGAATCTGAGGAGTTTATGTGGTGGCTGTCCGCCCCGAGAGAACCAAATCCGCACCACGCCGAGCCCCGTCGTCTCCTCATCATGAGAAAACAAAAAGCTATCATCAAAAGTGGGATTATCCACCACCACCCAAAGCCGCTACAGAAACCTTCATACCCAGCCATTTGAATCCCTCCTGATAATTCAGTTAAATTCTCCAAAAAATTCTAAAATCTGCTTCTTTTTTGCTTTTCTTCCCATTAGCTTCTGGTTCTTTCCCTAACCATTTTTTGCCAGGGTTTACCTATAAGACGGGAAAGGCCTCTGAAAGGTTACAGGGTTCCATCTCTTATGCCGCCTTATGGTTCCTCTTCTTTGGGATCGCAAACGAGCACGCTTCTCTCGTCTACCTCAAACGAGCAATGTTCCTCTAAAATGGCTCGGAATTTTTTCCGAGCCCGATGCAGTTTCACTTTGACGTTCGTAACGCTAAGTCCCATTATTTCGGCGATTTCCTTCTGGCTGCAGGCCAGGATGTCAGAGAGTACGAGTACCGTGCGATGGTCGGGGGCCAGGAGAGCCATTTTGTCCTGGACACATTGTCCCATCTGGTGCTGTTCCATTTTTTTTTGCATCAGAGTGACCCTGAAAGTCTCTATAGGCTCCAGGTCTGCAGCTTCGATTAGCGTGGATTTCCTCGTTTCCCGAAAATAATCCTGGCAGAGATTGTAGGCTATGCTAAATATCCAGGAGGATATTTTGGACGGATCCTTGAGGCTGTCCAGGTTCTTTTGAATCCTGATAAATGTTTCCTGGATCAGGTCATCTGCCGCCCATTCATCCCTGACAGTGGCCAGGATAAACTTTCTTACCTTGGCATAGTACTGATCATAGATTTTCCAAAAGTCCATGCGCACCCCGTAAAGATCAGCCAGAGCAGGAGCTCTCGGATTGGCCGCGGCAGGGCAGATCGTACTGCTCTTCCAGGCCCATGATATCATTGATGTTGTTCTTCAAGGTCAGGTGAGCTCCTTGCTTTACTTGGCTGGCAAGATCCACTGCCTCCTGAATTTCCTCTCGGGTTAGCTTTGCGGCTTCGGCCTCATAGAAGTAGTACTCGAAGCAGGGTATGCAGCTCGCAGCTGTGGCCGCTCCCAAGCAAATTAACAGCTTCGTTTTTTCCTCCATGGTTCACGTTCTCCTTTTGTTCTATTTTATCATTATGACGGCAAGGACATCTGAAAGGTTACAAGCCGAGATTATGCGGCAGTCTGAGCCATGTTGAAGGTAAGCAGCCTTTTTCAGGTTTCTTTTTCTAACCTGCTTGAGGCTCAAGGGAAAATCTGCCTTGCCAGAAGCCATGCTAGCAAAGTAAAGCCGAAAGATGAACCGAAAATTCGTAACTGAGGAAAAAGAATCTCTTGGTATCCCGGCAAGGCAATCCCCAATTCTGAGAGTGATGGCGCCTCAGCCCCATCCCAGGACTGCCCGGTAATGGTGAATCAGGGCAGGGTAAGTTGCTGCAGCCAAGCTCCGTCAAACAGACACAGAGGCCCGGACTGCCAGGAACAGGGAAGGTTGGGGAAGGTCTCCGGGAGAAAGGGACCGGGAGGGGGAGGGGCTCAGGAGTCGTTGGCAGCTAAAGCCCGGCGGATTTCCTCGGGGATGTGGGTCAGGGGGAGGACCTTAAGGGTAGCCCCACGCTTAATGGCCTCTTTGGGTATGCCGAAAACAATGCAGGAGCCCTCGTCCTGGGCGATAGTATAGGCCCCCCGATTCTTCATGGCCAACATGCCTTCGGCCCCATCCGCACCCATGCCCGTCAGGATCACTCCGATGGCGTTGGCTCCGGCGCTGAGCGCCGCGGAGTTGAAGAGAACATCCACGCTGGGACGCTGATGGTGTATCGGCGGGCCATTCTTCACCTGGACGTAATAGCGGGCCCCGCTACGCTTCAGGAGCATGTGATAGTTCCCCGGGGCCAAGAGGACTCGGCCGGTGGCCACGGTGTCGCCGTCCTGGGCCTCTTTCACTTCCAGGGCGCATTGCTGGTTCAGGCGTTCAGCGAAGGCGGTGGTGAATTTAGGGGGCATGTGCTGGACGATGACTATTCCTGGGGTGTTCTGGGGCAGGCGCATCAGGACTTCTTTGATGGCTTCGGTGCCCCCGGTGGAGGCCCCCAGGGCAATAATCTTGTCGGTGGTTTGAGCCAGGGGGGCGAGCTGGGTGGGAGGCGGGGCAGGAGCGGTGTTCTGGGATGGCCTGGAGTTGAAGCGGACATGGGCCGCACCGCGAATCTTTTCCACCAACTCCACTCCCAGGTCCCCCACGGAGAAGGCGCCGCCGGGTTTGGCCAGGACTTCCACCGCCCCCAACTCCAGGGCCTGGAGAGCCATTTTGCTGCCCTGAGGGGTGAGGGAGCTGACGATAATCACCGGTATGGGGTGGTAATGCATGAGCTTTCTCAGGAAGGTCAGGCCGTCCATCCGGGGCATTTCCACGTCCAGGGTAATGACATCGGGACGGGTCTGGACGATTTTGTCCCGGGCCACATAGGGGTCGGGCGCGGTCCCCACCACTTCCAGGTCCCGCTCCCGGGAGATGACCTCGGTGATGATCTGCCGCACAATGGCGGAGTCATCGACGATCAGGACTTTGATGGGGGCCATGGGAAAAAGGCGCCTCGGCAAAGTTGCGGGGGAAAGGGCTGGAAGACACAAGGATCACCGGCGGGAAGGATTGGCCGGTGGCAGTCGCGGCTGACCTTTCCATGGCCTCCAGCCCTTTTCCCCTGCAGGAAGGAGAGTATGACGAACATCCTAGTTGGTCTTTTCCAGAAACACCTCCAGACCGGCGTCTTCCACTGCCAGCAAGAGGTGGTGAGAATTTTCCTGCCAGTCCTGGCCGTCCAGGTCCAGCCGCAGGGACTGGGGAGGCAGCAATTTGTATTCTTTCGGCACCTGTTCCCGGCTCAGGAAGCTCCCGGCCATCATGTTGGCCGCTTCCTTGAGAACATCATCCAGTTTGTCGGCAGGGAAATCCTCCTTTTCCTGCCCCAGGAAATTGGCGGCCATCTCCTGGGCCAGGGGCAGGGGTACGGTCAATCCCACCCGGAAATTCTTGGGACCCTCCACCGGCACCCAGGCCCTTAAGCCCGGGCCGTGGAGAAGCTTGGCAGCCTCTTCCAGGATCTCCGGGAAAATGAAAAACATGGTCTCCAATACTTCAAAAGTCGCAGCCTTCAAGCTCTCTACCATGGGGTATCCACGCCTCCCCGAGGATGGTTTGCAGTTTCTCTTTGATGTCTTCCGGCCGAAAGGGCTTACGGATGTAACCCTGGATGCCGTTTTCGAAGAAGGGCGCCAGGACTTCCTGGCGGCTCTCCGTCGTAATGAGCACGACGGGAATGTTTCTCCACAGGTGGTTTTGCCGCAAGGCTTTCACCAGGCCGGCGCCGTCCATTTCAGGCATGTGCAGGTCGGAAAGCACCAGATCCACCCAATTTTCCTTCATGATGTTCAGGGCCTCCCGGCCGTTGGCTCCCTCAAAGCACTCTCCCAGGTTAAGTCCCGAAATATTCAACACCTTGCGGACCAACGTCCGCATGGTGGCGGAATCATCCACGATGAGCACATTGTAGGCCATCATCCTCTCCCATCAGGCCGAAAAAGACCTGGGCTTCCTGCCAGGCGCTGCCGAATTGGAGCAATATACGTTCCAGATCACGCTCCCGGAGGCGGAAGTGTTGCAGCACCTCCGGGTAGCCCTGGTAGGCCAGGCCGTCCGCTCCGATATCCTGGCCGAACATCAGTGCGAGTAGATCCGCCAGGTAAACCAGTAGCACCATGTCGTCGGCATAGGCCTCGGGTTTGTCCAAGTGGTGCAGGTTAATAACTAGACGCAGACGGTCGGGGAAATCCCACATGCGAGCCATCTCTCCCCCCAATTGGGCGTGATCGATGCCCAGGACCGTCTTTTCCGCCGATTGGAAGGAAATCCCCTGGTCTTCCACCGCGGTCATGATTTCCGTGAATTTTTGATCCACATAGAGACTCAGGAGCACTTTGCCAATGTCATGAAGCAGTCCGGCGGTAAAGCTCATGGCCCGCTCCGGCAGGGTCAGATCTCGAGCCAAGAGATCGGCCATGAGAGCGACGCTCACGGAATGGCGCCAGAGCCCCAGGCGTTCAGTGAAGTAGCCCGGGGTGGGCCGGGAAAAGATCCGGGTGGCGCCGCTGGCGATAATGATTTTCAGAAGCTCCTGGGTCCCCAACAAAAGTAAAGCCTGGTGGAGTGAGTGGATTTCCCGTCGCAGACCAAAGTAGGCTGAGTTGCTGATGCGCAAAATATTAGCGGTAATAGCCGGGTCGAACTTGACGATGTCCACCAACTCTTGAATGCTTACTTCAGGCTGGTTGAGGAGGAGAAGCGTCCGCTGGGCCACCAGGGGAAAAGGCGGCAGACTCTTCAAGGACTTTAAGACCTGGGGTATGAGACTCATACTTCCCGCCACCTAGAGAGGAATAGTGTTCTGACCCATTACCTTGATCCACACATTGCCCGTCGCTATCTCCAAAAACAGGGTGCGGGCCTTGGTGCCACCCACGTTCTCTTTGTCGATGAGGACGTTGTTTTTTAAGAAGATTTTGCGCAGGGCGGCATAGTTGCGCCGGCCGATTTGGAAGTGCTCCTGCCTTCCCAGCACCTGGCTGCCACCTGCCGCCTTTACCAGGAGTCGAGACTTATAGGCTCCCAGCCGGTAGCACTCCCGGAAAAGGCAGGGGAGGCCGGTGTCGGCAAACATATAGGGGTTCTCCCGGCCCTTCGCCTGGTCCAAGGAGGAGTCCGGCAACATGTAGTGCAGGATGCCCCCCACTCTGGCCACTGGGTCGTAAATGGCCACCGCGATACAGGAGCCCAGGGCGTGGGTAACCAGCACCTGCTCCGGCTGTTTGCTCACTTTCATGTCGGCTACACCTACCACGAGTTGCATCCTCCGGGCCCCTATTTCCGGTAAATTGTCGGCTTGACGTA
>CBFDAH010000052.1:0-15764 GCA_965602785.1 uncultured Syntrophobacterales bacterium | reverse complement strand
CCCAAACCATATTTCAATTCTAATTCTTGCTTAAAATTGATGAAATTGCCCCCAGCAGACAGGCGCCGCCAGCCTGAATTGAATTCGTCCGTGACAAACTCTAAAAGCCAGGTCGGTTTTATTTCCAAAACTCCTTTGGGCAGCACCCGGGCGGGTTCCGTGACAATGGGCTCAGCTATCTCGGGGGGCTTCCACTCTTCTTGGGAGACCCCTCTTGGAGTACCTTCTCCCTGGGTTGGCGCCTGGCCCGTTTCCTGAGCTCTCGCCAGGGCTTCCCTAAGCGCCCAAGGCACCAGCACTGCCACGAGCACCAGGAGCCCCACGGTGTATCTTACAGACCTCAAAGACCTCACTTTTTCACAAAAGAAAGACATGCCGGCCCTGCATTCATGCTGTCCAAGCGTGGCTGTAGTATGAGATTATTGCAAATAGTCTTTTGGGAGAGGGGGAGCCCACGGGCTGGAAGCCCGTGCAACCGGGGTCGCGGACCCCGGCCCGCCCCTCAAGATACTTGCGCAACAGTCTCATTATAGGGTAACCCGGGTCTCTTGCCAAACTCCCTTATGAGGGGGCAGGGAGCCGGGAGCTATGGACAAATGGCAGGGGGGAATCAATCCCCCGGACATCCAGGGGAATTAGAGAAGGGGGAAAAGGTGAGGGGGCGAAAAGGGAAAAATGTTTTTGGGTCACTTATGTAAAATCTGAATATTTAATAGCGGAACACCACGATCACGAAGAACGCAGCTATTTAGAATTTTAAGGAAATTAGCTCATGCGACATTTGAGATATCGAATAGTGAAGAGGGGGGCCCCACCAAATGTGGGGGCGCAATTTATGGCGCCCTTTTAGGGCGTGATAAATCACGCCCCTACGGGTAATTACCTTTATGAACGCAGCTTGGTTTGAGAGGCTATTCTTTCCGAATGCAATGGGCTGGGGGCAGGGCGGGTGGTTTCCCTGTTGGCAGGGTAAAAAAGAGGCGGGATAACCTCAGGTGAGGCTATCCCCCTCATGTGAAAAAATCGCCGCAATCCCACGCCAGCGTATCAGGTCAGACCAATGACCGAAGCTGGCCGGGACCCGAATACCGCCCGAAGCGCGTTATTAAACAATGCAGGTTCTGTGGACGTGCCTCAGGGTTAAAGGGCCTTTTTCATCATCTTCCCGGCCCAATTTTTGCCGTCTTCAAAATCCGCAGCATCAGGGTGGTCAATAGCGGTCTGAGCCTCCTCGGCCCAGGATTTGTGTTCCGCCGTCTTCATAAGCTCTTCGATTAATTTCGGATTTACCTTGCCGCGGCAGCCGAAAGTTCCCAGGATTTTGAGATGGGGTGCTAGGGTCAGGACATAATAAAAAGCCTGGACGGCCAGCTCTCCGCCCCGATAGGAGCCATGGGTGGAAAAAAAGGCAACCTTCTTGCCTCCAGGGATGCTCTTGATAAAAGCCGCGGGCTTTCCGGGTACACTGTGAGATTGGACCGGGAAGCCACAAAAGATGACATCGTAATTATCAACAGCCGAGACCTCGCCCATGGGTTTAATCTCTTTTCCCGGCTGCTCGATTCCTTCGAAAATGGCTTTGGCCAGCTTTTCGGTGTTTCCAGTTTCGGAGTAATACGTTACCAGAGCCTTCATTGAACTCCTCCCTAAGTAGATGGCAATCAGGAAATTCTTACCGGATTTTGTCGGTGATTGCAAGGGATTTGAGACACCGTCTCAGGCTAACCGCACCATATATGTATCGCCCAGACCTGCCCCACGCCATCCCTCGAAGAGTTTGCCCTCTCCCCTCACCCCCATGACCCATGCAAAGCCATGGTGGCAAGCGCGGGCCGCCCCGCCAGAGTTTCGGCGTGACCAGGGCCCCCTGGTCACGAGGCCTCAACCTAGGTTGCCGTGCTTGCCTTTGATGGCTAAAGACGTGGCCAAAGGCGGGGGACGAAGCGCTACCCGGCAAAAGGATTTACCAGGGTTACAGTTTTCCTCAGGGGGATCAAAGGGAAAACCGCCTGTTAGACAGGGGCTGCGGGCACAGGGCAACTGGAGCAACACCTGTAAGCCGTGACGAAAAGCAGCCCTACCTTAGATTTCCCTCATTTTTGGATAAGACCTTGGGATTTCAGCCAGTCGGCGGCCACCTGATGCACGGATTTTTTATCCACATCCACGGCCTTATTGAGCTTTTGCATATCCTGGGTGGTCAGTTGGGTCAGGGGCTTGAGGATCTGGGCAATTTCCGGATACGTAGCGAGTATTTTTTTCCGAACCACCGGCGCAGGGTTATAAACCGGGAAGAACTTCTTGTCATCTTCCAGGTTGACCAGACCCCAGGCGGCGATGCGTCCGTCTGTGGAAAACCCCATGGCCACGTTTAGTTTTTCATCTTTCAGGGCCGTGTAGGTTAAACCCGTGGCCATTTGCTTAAAATTTTGAGTAGGCACCCGAAAGCCATAGAATTTCATCAGGCTTTTAAACCCATCCGGTCGTCCCCAGAACTCGGCATTCACCCCGAAAATCAGGGCCTTGGGGTTCTTTTTAACATACGCCGCCAGCTCTGAGATGGTGCTGATCTTCAACTTCTGGGCCTGTTTCTCTCGCATCATTAACGTGTAGGTGGTGTTAAGCTCAAGGGGTGGCAGCCACACCAGTTCCCTTTTAGCATCGGCTTCTTTTACATAATTGAAAACCTTCTCCGGATCGGACATGATGGCTCGATCCTTTTGTTTGAAGTACACGGTGTAGGCAGTGCCGGTGTATTCAAAGCAAAGATCTACCTGACCGTTTTTCAGAGCCTGGCGCAACACCGTGGAGCCAACCCCCGTTTTCAAAGTCACATCGAAACCTTGCTTTTCCAGCAAAATTTTGGCCATTTCAGGCAGGATGTATTGTTCGGTAAAATTCTTGCCACCGATTATTAATTTCTTGTCCTGAGCCCAGCCAGTTCCAGGGAAACCCACCATGGCCAGCACGACATAAAAGGACAGAGCAGTTCTCATAAAAATTTTCATTATGGACGCATCCTTTTGGCTTCGTAAATCGCCCCAAATTTTTTCTGCATAATACATCAACAGGGCTAGAAATAACCATCTACTTTTCATCTAGCCGCAAGCCTCTGGGAATCAGGAGCAGCCCGCCCAGGTCGCAGAGAAAATCAGCGAACAAGGCCATGAGGGTCACAGGAATGGCTCCGGCCAGGAGTTTATCGGGTTCCATAAGGCTGATGCCGGAGAAGATTAAATCGCCCAAGCCCCCGGCGCCGATGAGAGAGGCCAGGGCGGCGGTACCGATATTAATAATCAGGGCCACCCGAAACCCTGTAATAATTACTTGCATGGCATTGGGCAGTTCCACCTCCCACAGGATACGCCTGGGAGGCAAGCCCATGCCTCGGGCCGCATTAATGAGGGGAGGCGGGACCGCTATGATGCCGGCCAGGGTATTCCTGGCGATGGGTAAAATGGAATAAATGGTCAGAGCAAAGATGGCCGGGGTGGCCCCGATCCCTAAAAAGCTCATGGCCAGGGCGATCACTGCCAGAGAGGGGATGGTCTGGCCCAGGCTAACAACATACATGCAGACCCCGGCGAATTTTTTGAACCGTTCCCGGGTCAAAATGATGCCGATACCGAGGCCCAAAGCAGTGGCGAGAACCATGCTGATGGAGACCAGAAAAAGGTGCTGCCAGATAAGGCTCAGGATGTAGGGGAATTCATAGGGATCGAACACATAAGCCAGCAGGCCTATCTTTTCGCTAGCCGCACCGACTGCAAAGATGACCAAGAGCAGCAAGAATTTGGATATTTTTGGGAAGATGCCCTTCATCGGAGCCGCCGCCGCTGAACTTTAATACCTTTCGGGGTAACCAATAGCTCCAGGAGAGCCATGCCGCCATCCACCACGATGGCCAGCAGGGAAACCAGGAGTGCTCCACTCAGAATCATGGCTCCGTAGCCGCGACCAATACCTTGCTGGATAAAAACCCCCAGCCCCCCGGCGCCGATGTACGCGGCAATCGCGGCGATGCCGATATTCATCACCGCGGCCGTGCGCAGGCCGGCCAGGATAACCGGGATGGCCAGGGGAATTTGCACTTCGGTCAATAAGTTCCACCGGCTCATGCCCATGCCCCGGCCGGCATTGACCAGAGACGGGGGTACATTTTTGATGGCGGTATAGGTATTGCGGATTATGGGAAGCTGACTGTAGAGGACCAGAGCGATAATGGCGGGGACTTTCCCCAACCCCTGTCCCACTACCGAAAGAAGAGGCAGCATGAGTCCGAAAAGCGCGATGGAAGGGATGGTCATCAACACGTTGGCGGCATTAATGACCCCTTTAGCCAGCTCCTCGTTCCTGGTGATGACAATTCCTAGAGGCACCCCGATTAAGGTGGCAATAACCAGGGAAATCGCCACAATCCAGATGTGTTCCCCAGTCAGATAAAGAACTTGCTGGTGATTGTCCCAAATGAACTGGAAGGTACTCACTGCCCCTCCGGTTGTTAAGTTTGGTTTTCGGCGGGATAGGTATCCTTGAGGGCTTGCTGGACGTTTCGATAGGTGATGGTGCCGACAAAATCCCCATTGCTGTTAACGACACAGAGAGTCAGCATACCATGCATGATCATGTTTGACAGGACTTCCCGGGCGGAGTGATTTTCCCTAACAAATAAAGGGTATTTTTCCATGGCCTCATGGACCAGGCCTTTTTGGTCTTGAAGGTGTTGAGGAGAAACATAGCCGATGGGCTTGTCCTCAGCCAGCACCACCGCGTGGCGCAGATCTTTGTCAGCCAGGAAATTACCGGCCTCCTGAGCTGCATCAGTGTGGCGTACGATGTTGCCGGGCGCTCTATTCATGATGTCTCCCACTCGAATGAGCCCCAGAACCTTCAGAGCACGATCAGCCCCCACAAAATCAGCCACAAACTGATTTTTCGGGCGGGTAAGAAATAGCTCTGGTGTGTCATATTGAATCAACTGGCCCTGGTTAAACAAAGCAATTTTATCGCCCACCTTGATGGCTTCATGAATGTCATGGGAGACAAAGGCCACGGTCTTTTTCATCTGGGCCTGCAAGGTGAGAAATTCATCCTGGAGCTGCTCCCGGTTGATGGGATCGATGGCCCCGAAGGGCTCATCCATGAGCAGGATTTCCGGATCCGCGGCCAAGGCCCGGGCCACTCCGACGCGTTGTTGTTGACCGCCGGAGAGCTCCGCCGGATAGCGGCGGTGGTAGAGCTCCGGCTCGAGGCGGATAAGGCGCAACAGTTCATCCACCCGCTCTCGGATCTTGTCTTTGGGCCAGCCCAATAACTTGGGGACCACCGCAATATTGTCAGCCACAGTCTTATTGGGGAACAGTCCGATTTCCTGGATAACATAGCCGATTTGCTGCCTGAGTTTCACCGGATCGGTATCCAGGATGTTGTGTTCATTGACAAATATATTTCCCCGGGTAGGGGTGTCCAGCCGGTTGGTCAGCCGCATGAGCGTGGTCTTGCCACAACCGGAGGGCCCCAGGAAAATCACCACCTCGCCTTTGGGGATGATCATGGAAACATTGTCCAGGCCCACCACGGCCTCTTTTCCTGACCCAAAAATTTTGGTGACGGATTCGTAAGTGATCATAAGGTGATCAGGATTTTAGGCCGGCTATGCCATGGTGTTGGAGGAGCTAGCCTGGTTTTCTTCAGTTTTTGATTATTTTCTGCTAGTTATTTTACCGCACCTGAGCGGGATGTCAAAATTCGGCGGTTTAGGGGGGGTCAGGGGTGGGTGGGTGAGGGGGTAGGAGAGGGGGCAGGGGTTTGTGACCCCTGGCCCCCTCTCCCAAAATCTATGGGCAACAATCTCAAATTATAGGCAGACCCACTGGCCCACCGTGTCAACGGCCCGGCCGGTGCCGAAATGTTCGGTGAAAATCCGGAAATAATAGAGTTCTTCTTTGCTCCGCACCATGGGGAATTTGGCCTGGGTCTCACGCAGCTCGGCGTCAGTGAAAACGTTTTCAAAATATTGGGGCAGCACGTCCGCAGAGCCGGACCCCTGGGAGAACTCCTGCTTGAGCCGCCAGACCACCGCTTCCGGCAGTTTGTCCTCAAAGGCCTTGCGGAAAATCCACTTTTCAATCTTGTCGTCGCCCTCCGGTTTTTGCTTATAGTCAGGGGGGATGTTCAGGGAGTAGTCCAGCAATTCCCCGGAGATCAGCGGGGCCACCACTTTGACGGAGTTGCACTGATTCATGCGGTCCAGGCGCAGGGAGGCATTGCTGTGCAGGAAGCCGATACACTCCATCTGGCGGGTAAAGAGTTCTTCGGTGGGATAGGCCTTGAGGTAAATATACCCGCAAAAAACCTCGTCCCCTCCTTCTCCGGACAGAAGCACCTGGACACCCTCCTGGCTGGCATAGCGGGAGATGAGGAAATTGGCGGCCGAGCTTCTCACCAGGGAGGGGTCGAAGGATTCCAGGTAGTAGATGACCTCGGGCAAGACGGCCAGCAGTTCATCCAGGCCCACAATAAATTCATGGTGGTCGGTACCCAAATGCCGGGCCACCAGGCGGGCGTTCTGAATATCCTGACTTTCCCCGACTCCCAGGGCGAAGGTCTTCAAGCGGGCATTTTCCCCAAATTTTTCCTTAACCGCCTCAGCGGCATGATAGGCGATAACACTGCTGTCGATGCCGCCGCTGAGTAGACTGGCGGTGGGCACCCGGAAGTCCACCCGGTTGTTGAAACTTCTCTGAATTATGTCTTTGACGTTTTCCAGCATCTCATCGAGGTCGGTATGGAAGGGCAACGGTTGGCTTTGGGGCAACTCGGCGAATTTGGTAAACTGACCGGTTTCGTCCATGTAGCAACCGGCGGGGAAGGCGTGCACCTCGCTGGTGACCTGGACCAGGCTTTTGAGTTCGGAGCTGAGATACAGGTTGCCATCTTTGTAGCCATAAAAGAGGGTTTTGATGCCCAGGAGATCTCTGGCTGCCAGAAGCCGCTCCCCATCTGCGATGACAAAGGTAAAGATGCCATCGGGTAAATGCTGGAACATGTCGGTGCCGAACTGCTGATATAGCCTGAGTAACAGGGAGGGTTCCCGAAAAGGTTCGTCAGCCACCCCATACTGCGGCCCCAGTTCCTGCCAGTTACCCATCTGGCCGTCATAGCAAATTCTGACGTTTTGCTCCGGAAAATTGGCGAAGATCTTCGCATCCGGGGGAGAACCGGCCAGATCGGCCTCCAGATAGTTCTGGGCCATCATGGTCTGGGGAGATATGGCAATATCTTGATAGTGCGGCCCCCGATGACCGATTTTTTTGAACATGGACTCAAGTTCACCCTTATTCAGGCTTCCATGAATAACAGCAAATCCTGCCACGATAATTACTCCTAGCCTATATGCTTTACCATGAAAAACAGTTATCAAATCCCCCTAAATCCCCCTTTTTCAAAGGGGGACTTATAACGCTTTGGTTCCATGGTTCGCTCTTGAGCCTGATCTAACCTTCCCCCCTTTGACAAAGGGGGGATAGGGGGGATTTTTCATCGCCGGGGGTGAGACACAAAGTTCTCATGCACGTTTAGGTTATTTGCGAATCTCGAAGATGCCGATGAGGCCGTGCCCCACACCTATCCCCGGTTGCAGATCCATTTCCAGCTTGCGCAGGGTATAGCCCAGGGTGGGCTCGATGACGTTGGCCCGCACATCTCCATAGCTGACCCAGCCGATGCCCTGGATGACCCGCCGCATGGTATTCATGGCGTCTTTGAGGGGTTCGGGATAAAAGGGGAGGATCTCGGGCACGCTACTATATTTTTCTCCGCCGATATCATAGGTGCTGAGCAGCGATATGGTGTATTTCACCAGGGTGTTGCAGCACATGAAAAACATTTCGAAGAAGTTGTTGAGATAATCAAAGCCCTGGCGCGGGACAAAATCGACGAGCAAACTCTCTAGTTCAGTCCGCAGATATGTTTCAAAAAGGGAATTTACCGGCTCGCGTATCTTGGGACAGTTGGCGTTGTAATCCCCGGTGTCCATGTGCCGGCCGATAAAAATGGATCGGTCAAAGAATTTCACCGGCCTGAGTTCCACTCCGGACTCCTGGGAGGCCTGTTCAACGATTTTCAAGATTTCATCCCGAGTGATAAGTCTTAACTGGAAGCTGGCGACTTCCATTTTGTCGCGGATCTCCTCCGGGTAAATGTAGGAGATGCGGTAATCCATGAAATATTCTTCGTCCACCGGATGATGCCAGAGGTCCTGCCATTCATAGGAATAGCGCCCCAGCCAATCCCCCATGAAGATAGCCTTATCGGGAGCGTGTTTGCAGACATCGGCGATAATTTTGGCATTCTGGTGATCATGGAAATGGGATAAGGTGCCGTAGGAGGTGAAGTAAACATCAAATTGGGGCTCAGCCCAGATCTCGGGAGGTAAGCCCTCGGAAAGGTCTCCTATCATGAACCGGGTTTTCGGGTTACCGGCGTGATACTCTTTGGCCTGTTGGATGAGGTCCGGATTGATGTCCATCCCCACATATTCTCTCAGCATGTCCGGTTCGATAGCCGCGGTGATCCATTCGTAGATGCCGGGATCTTTGGTAGTGACTCCCATCAACTGGTCATAACCATCACCGCTGCCGCATCCCAGGTCGAGGACGCGAATTCTTTCCAGGTGTTGGGTTTTGCGTTCCACCACCGCGTTTAAGGCCGGGCGCAAAGAGTAGCCGGTAACCTGATCCTCCCAGAACCGCCGGACATTGTCGTATTTTCCCAGGAGGCCGCTGGCCCTATCATACTTGCCGGTTTGGAAAGCCTGGGTGTAAGCTTTTTTTTCAGCCATAGTGATATGTCCTCCCAATACTTATTTCCCAGGACCAAATCGTCTGGAAATCCCCCCTGGTACCTCAAGCCGCCCGGGTAGGAGACACTTACCCCGGCCGTGACTGCCTGGTGGCCCCCCCCGGCCGTCTTTGGTTGGGCGAGGCTAGACCAGGTCTTGGGGTAGCCAGAAATCAGGATCCGTAGGTTTTCAAGACATCAATGGCCTGAAAGGCGTCTTTACAGTGGGCATCCGCCTCGATCTGTTGGGCGAACTCCTGAGAAGTGGGAGCGCCGCCGATAAGGACTTTGACGTTCTGGCGCAGTCCCTCGTCTTTAAGTTTTTGAACCACTTCCCCCATAACCCGCATGGTGGTGGTCAGCAGGGCAGAGAGTCCCACATAGGGCGCCTGCTGTTCTTTGACCGCGGCGACGATGCGATCGCTGGCCACGTCGGTCCCCAGGTCAATGACTTCATAGCCGGCGCCTTTAAGCATGATGGCGACAATGTTCTTGCCGATGTCGTGCAGATCTCCGGCCACCGTGGCAATGACAAATTTGCCTTTGGTCTTGACTCCGGCCTTGATCAGGTGGGGAGCCAGCATATCCATGGCCAGCCCCACACACTCGGCTGAAGCCAGCATATCGGGAATCAGATATTCGTTGCATTCAAACTTTTCCCCCACCAACTCCATGGAGGTGGTCAAGGGGCCCATAAGAATCTCTCTGGGCTCGAGGTCTTGCTCCAGGGCATCTTCCATCAATTCGGTTACGCCAGGTTGGCCGACCAAGCCCGGATCAAAGCCTTCGTCCTCGGCCTCTAGCCTTCCTTGCACCACGTTAAAGGCGATTTTCTCCAGAAGTTCTTTCTTATCCAAAAGGCTTCTCCTCTTGTTGGTCTGTGGTTCCCCCCCTAACAGTCGGGCAACTTTGGGCTTCCTCAGGCAGATTGTTTGAGATGCGGCAAGATTCCGGGAACCTCCTTAAAAATCTGGTCCACGGTGACCTGGTCCAGGTGGGACGCCGGTTCAGCTTCCAGACGGTTCATATACTCCAGGGCGTTTTCAATGACTTTATCCTCCATCCCCCTCGTTTCGAACTGATAGGGGCTGGAAACGTCGCCGCTATGCATAGCCTTGCGGGCGTGCCGGGCATAGAGCCGGTGGGTGGAAGCCATGACCTTTTTGACCATAACCAAAGCATCGTCAATCTCCGGTGGATTGACCTTGGGTGCTCTCAGACAATGTTTGATTTTGCCGATCTGTTCATTGTCCAAAACCGCCTGGAGAGGGCAAAAGGTGTTGGTGCGATCCAGCAACCCGAAGGCATAATGGATATATTGGGCCCCGGTGGTGGCCATGTACAAGTGGGTAAAGAGCTTTTCAAAGAGGGCTTGCATGCCGGGAACCTTGGCGTCTCCCACCCCGGCGGTGGAATAGCAGGGGACCTTGTAATGACGGGCCAGTTGGACGCAGTCGATATTGTACTGATTGAATTCCGGGCAGCCGTACAGATCATGCAGGTCATCTAGGCGGGCCCGTACCGGCACACTGCCATACAATACCGGCGCC
Organism: uncultured Syntrophobacterales bacterium; assembly: GCA_965602785.1. Taxonomy (GTDB): domain Bacteria; phylum Desulfobacterota; class Desulfobaccia; order Desulfobaccales; family 0-14-0-80-60-11; genus JBGSLA01. Next base: position 5,373 of record CBFDAH010000052.1, on the reverse strand, counting down.
CTCTCTCTGATGAGTTGGGTCAAGGTAATACCCACCAGGATTTCGGCATTGATCTGGGCCACCATACCCGCTTCCTGGATGGGGGCGGAAGATCCTCCCTGGGGGGAAGAAGAAATCACCAGGGGCAAGCCCGCCTCCACAATGTCAAAGACCTTATCAGCGGTGTCGGCCACGATCTGGAGGGGACTTTTGAAGACACAGGCGATGAAGGAAATCACGGGATTCTCCCGGAGGGCTTCCGGGCCGCCGGCGATGATTTCCCCTAGGCGCACTAGGTCAGGCAGGGCGGCCAGGTCCGTTAAACCGGCCTGCACATGCTTGGTGATATTGTTGAGGCTGGCAAAGAATTTGTTGACATCATGGTTGGCGCCGGTGATCTCGGGGTCCTGGATATTCAACGGACGGATAAAAAAATCGAGATGCTCCAATTTATCGCATAACTTGGCGGCTCGGCAGAGTAAGTGGGTGTTGCCCCGGAGTTCCTTGTAGCGCGGCACTCTTACCCTGGTCTGACCGTCTTTGACGCTGACAAACTCCTCAATTTCCGTCTCAATCCAGATATTGGCTTCGGAGCCGGAACCGAAGTAGGCGCGGGGCACTTCGGCGTCCAATAATAAGCGGTTTTCCGGGGTTCTGGCGCCCAGCACCAAAGCACTCGGGGCCCGATCCACCGCCTCTTTGATGAGGCCGGCGGGAAAACTTACCCGCCAGACGGTTAAGCCTTTTTCCTGTTCCTCCCAAACCCGGGCCCCATGTGCTTGAAAAAGCTTGGCGGCTCGTTCGTTATAGCACCAGATACCGGGGTCCGCCAGAATGCTTAAAGAGGCTTCATCGAGCCACTTTAATTGTTCCTGGTTTAAGCGTTCGTACGGCTTGACCAGTACCCCTTCCCGAAATGGTTCGATCACTTAAACCTCCTTTAAGTAAACACCAGCGTTGTGCGGCTTAGAGCTGATGGCTGTGTGCGGAACCCCGCTTATTTGCGCAAGGCCCGCGTATAGCGGCGGCAATGCCGATCTCGGCCCACCAAGACCTCGCCGGCCCTTACCGCCGCCATCAACTCTTCATCCAAGGGGTCAATAATGGCGGCGTCGAGCCCGGCAGCAATACACATATGCATGAACGCGACATTAATGCGGCTGCGAGCCGGCAGGCCGTAAGAAATGTTGGAAAGACCAACCACGGTTTTGGCTTCAGGATAGTGTTCCTTTAAGGCGGACATGGTCTTTAAGGTGACCATGCCGTAATGAATGTCAGTACTTATGGGCATGACCAGGGGATCAAACAGCACCTGTTTCAGAGGGACGCCATTTTTTTCGCAGGCAGCCACGATCTTCGCCCCGGCCCGCAGGCGATCCTCCACGGTTTTGGGAATACCGCCTTCGTCCATGGTGAGGGCCACCAGCGAGGTTTTATATTTGGCCGCCAGGGGGACAATCCCTGCCAAACTGGCTTCCTCGGCATTGGTGGAATTAATCATGCACGAGGCGTGGTTGATGGCTGCCAGCCCTGCCTCCAGCACCTCCGGGTCGGCGCTGTCCAGACACAGAGGGGTGTCCACCTCGGCCTGAATAGTTGCCACCGCCCATTTCATGGCCTCCACTTCATCTGCCTGGGAACCCACGCCGGTTCCCACGTTGACATCGATAAAACTAGCGCCGGCGGCAACCTGCTCTTGGGCCAGAGCGAGGAGAGCGGCAGTGTCACGATTGAGGATGACAGGTTTAACGGGAGCCAGAGTGCCGTTGATCTTTTCCCCAATAATAATCATACCGAGCCTTTTCCCGGGTTGAACTGGTCGTCGTTGCGGCTAGGTTGAGAGCTTACCCTGGTGAGGGGCCCTCGGGCCTGAGATTAACCCCGGCTTAGATGTGGATGCCGAGGCCGGGTTACCAGAGCAAGCCGCGGTTAGGTCTTACATAACTCCGGGTTCGAGCCCCGGAATTTCTTGGTTGATCTGGGCGCGAATTTCCGGAGGGAGGACAGGTTGTTCAGGTTGACCGAGAATTTCCCGGACTTTGTCGGCGGCCCTGGCTTTGGTGTCTTGAGCCCCTTTGGCCTCCCACGTATCCCGGTCGTCTCGATTGCTGAGCAGGGGGTGATATTGCTCGGAGCGCATGTGCCGGCGAGTATGCCGGGCCGAGACGAAATGCCCCCCGGGTCCCACTTTCTTCAGCAGCTCATAGGCCAGGGTTTCCTCGTCGACTTTGATCCCTTCCACGGCCCGCATGATCATGCCGTTGATTTCATTGTCAATGACCAACTTGTCATAGGACGCGGTCATGCAAAATTCCAGGAATCCGGCGGCGTCATGGATTAGGTTGCCGCCAGCCAGGGCTACCAGCAGAGTGGTCAGCGCGGTTTCATAACCCGCCTGGGCGTCAGTGACTTTGGAGTCGGACATGCCAGCCGTAGAATATAGGGGGAGGTTATAAAACCGGGCCATTTGGGCGGAGGCAGCATTCATGAGCCCCATCTCGATGGCCCCGGAGAGGTATTTCATATCCCTGAGATCAGTAATCGAGGAGATACACCCGAAAAACACGGGAGTCCCCGGGTTGGTCAGCTGGGTGAGCATAACCCCCGCCAGCGTATCCACACTCTGGACCACGAGGTTGCCCGCCAGGGTGATGGGGGCGGTGGCGCCACACAGTGGTTCCGTGGGCACCACCACGGGGATGTTATTGCGGGCCACCTCCATGATAAGTTGCCCATACATTTCATCCAGCTTGAACGGGCTGATGGGGCAGGTCACCATGGAGATAAAAGGGCGTTCCCGAAGCTTTTCCGGGGAGCCGGCGATAATTTCCGCCATTCTGATGACATTTCTGACCCCGGCCACGGTATAGACGCCCCCAATGACGTGCTTGCGGGTGCGATTGAGGGCGGCTCCGAAGCGGTTGACATCCACCTGTTCCACCGCCAGCTCATTGGGATAGACGTTGAGCATGTAAAAGTGAATGTTGTCCAGCGCTTCCACCAGGCGGGCTATTTTCATGATGTCGGCTAAGCGGGAGCGCCGACAGTTGTTTTCGCCAGGATCTTGCACATTGAGCGCCGTGCCGCCGGTGCCGATATACACCTTGTCGCCCCCGATCTCACAATCATGATCGCCATTTTCGGCGCGGCCATAGAGGGTGACTAGGGAAGGGGCCTGGGAAATCAACTCCTGGAATAAAGCCGGCGGGACTTTGACGATACGGGTGGAGTCATCCACGGTGGCGCCGGCCTTTTTGAAAAGCTCGCGAGCTTCGGGAAAATTGACCTGCACCCCAATTTCGGCAAAAACCTTTAAGTTAGTTTGGTGAATCTGTTCAATGTCGCTATCACTGAGGGGCGTATATTGCCCCCCTGACAGGCCTTTCCGGACTTTCAAGGTCACCTTCCTTCCTAGCCGTTATATTCGTCTGGCAGTGCAATCGAGCTTTTTACAATCCCAACAAGGATTATAATCGTTCAGCTCCAGGCCTTCGACCTGAGGAAACACCCCGATGACGCCGGAGATTGACTTGCGAGGCTTCATCAGGCAGGAATCTGTCAGTTCCACGCCCACTTGCTGAGCTTCCATTAATCGAAAGAGTTTTTTCTGCTCAGTTACGGGCCAGTCGCAATAGCCTGGGCTGAACCGGAGGCCCACCGCTTTGTTTTGGGCTTTCTGTTGCTTACGCAGGCGGGATTGGAATTGCTCTACCAGGTCCTCCACCATGACGGAGCCCATGGCGTCCAAAAGGTAAGCTTCCGACAACCGCTTTTGCCGCATCAGTTTCTTGATTTCCTTTTCAATACCTTTGCCAATGGTGCCGACAAAACAGATGATTTCTTTGCTGCCCTTCATAGTGCGGGCAAGTTTGGGACTTTTCAGGTGGTGATCGCTTTCTAGTTGGATCAAGCCTGAAGAAACACGGTGAATTTTATGCTTTTTAAAATGGACTCGAGGTTTAATTATGCGGCTGGTTTTGTCTTTTAAATTCTTAACTTTATTTTTGAGTGAGGGGGAGAACTTACGACCTTTGCGGCTTCCCAAAAGCCTGGCCAGTTTTTTGTCTTCCATGTTCGGGAGAATTTCCTTCAAGGGCATACAAGACCTCCTGGGGTTATTGAGCGGTCCTTGAGGGTTTCGCTCGAACTCAACTGCCAAGATTTTGGTTCTATTTGAGCATAGGCAGTTCAGGTAGTTTTAGGATTATTAGGATAAGCGAACTTGTTGTTTTTCTTGGTGATCGTAGCTCAAGTAAGGATTTGGTATGTGCTAACTTGAGAGTGAGTAAGCCAGTTTCAGGGTCTCAACTTACCTATACCAGTTCCTCCTGCTTGGCAGTGTTAGGAGCTTGTTAGAAAAATCTCAATATTGATGAACAAGAAACCTGATTGATAACGCCGGTGACCGCTGACGTCAGCTGACGTTATAAAAGTTCACATTTACGGGTGAAAAGGAGACTTACAGGCGAGGCAGATCTAGCTACCTTCTGGTACGTTCCCTACCACGTGCGGGAAAATAAGGCGGAAGGGATAAATTTTTAAAGCATTTCTAAGTGTCACACCTCCAATTCTATGCCGGAAAATCCAGAAAATGGCTGAATTCCTGGTTTCCCTTTGGGTTGTCTACTTCGCCAGCATCGCTGAAAGCTAACGTGCCAATTTAATTAATGAAATAATACTACCACAGATAAAGGCATTTGTAAAGGTTTTTTGGAAATTAGAGGGATGGCGAAACCCGAGGTGAACACCCGCATACCCGCCCCAGGCTTTGGAAAACGCCTTAAAGCGGGAGAGAATTTTCGGCTGCAAAGATCTCTGTCGGCCGGCAGCGAAGCCCGGGAGGGGACCCAGCCGCTCGCGGCGGGGTTACCAGAGGCGAGGTGGACCCCGGGGGCGACACTGAGCAGCTTAAAAAAATCAAGTCAGCCGGCATTTTTCTGCTACCATTAGGACCAGCCCGTGGGGGTGTTATTGAGGCCAACCGAGCCCGGCGCACCGGGAAGACGGCCGCCGGGCCATCCGGGGCTGCTCCTGGAGGGGAAGTGCTTTCTTTAACCAGAAAGGATGCCGACAAAAAGAATGATTAAGGTAGTGGCGCTGATGAGGAAACCATTTATTTGGTTTACGGCTGCTCTGGTCACCCTTCTCTGGGCTGTGCCTGGGCCTGTGGCCGCCTGGGACATATTCGAGGAATATGACAAGATAATTTGGATTAACCAGCTCAAGCAGGTCGGGGTGGCCTATGAAGGAGGGAAAAAGGTCCTGGAATTTCCGGTTCTGACTGGTGACGATGAAGCTACTACGGACCCAGGTATTTATCTGGTAAGGTTGAAGGATGAAGATTATTATTCACGTAAATACGATACGCCGATGCCATACTCATTATTTTTCGAT
>CBFDAH010000051.1:0-16542 GCA_965602785.1 uncultured Syntrophobacterales bacterium | reverse complement strand
AAAGACCAGAAAACCCAGCCAGATCAGAAAGACCAGGAAGACAAAGAAAAGGAATGAATCTGCACAAGATGCTGGCCCGGGACTGATTTTTTTTAACGAATAGGTTTCTCTGGGGGAGATGGCTAGTACTTAGTTGCATCAATGAGCGTAAGTTATTGAGCGCATCCTTAAAGACCAGGAACGCCTAAAGTCCCTCTTTGAAAAAGGGGGATTTAGGGGGATTTTCAAGTAGATACAGAAATCCCCCCTAACCCCCCTTTAAAAAAGGGGGGAATAAAAACCCCTTTAAAAATTCGCCAACTTTGGCAGCTAAGTACTAGCTGACGGAATTTGACGTGGCTCTGTGGCCCGCACGAGAACAATCATCGACATTAACCAGAAATCCCAAGATAAAACCCCAACCCGCCCACCGCTTTGGTATTCTTAGAAAAAACTCTCCATTAATACTCCTAGAAGCCATTGGAACACTGCGGTTCTTCTGAAATGTCATTCTGAGCGAAGCGAAGAATCTCGATTTTTCAATATGTTGAGATCCTTCACTTCGTTCAGGATGACAGAAAAAAGGTTTGCACTAGCTTCTAGGGTTTTCTTCACATCTCCGACCAGCGGGTTTTTTTAACCCTCAGGCTTGACGCGGCCGACCTGGCTGGCCCCCTGGTGGTGCACGGTCCCCTCCGATGCGGGTTCTATTGATCAACAGCAATCTGAAAGATGATATCTTGGCGGCCCCGCCCATCGGCCTGGGTTATGTGGCCACCGCCGCAGAAGCTGCGGGACACCAGGTTCGGGTGCTGGATCTTTGTTTTGTCCCGCGGCGTGAGGAGCAAGTGCACCGGGCCATATCGAGTTTTTCCCCGGAGGTCATCGGTATTTCTCTTCGCAACATCGACAACTGCAACATGCTGTACCCCGTCTCGTATCTACCGGAGGCGGAACACCTGATCCAGGTTATCAGAGAGCTTACCCGGGTCCCCCTGGTGTTGGGAGGCTCAGGAGTCTCCCTGATGCCTGAGAACGTTTTGGCCCGGCTGCCGGCTGATTACCTCATAGTTTCGGAGGGGGAAGAGAGTTTTGTCGAGCTGCTCAGGGCCCTGCAGGAGGGGGAATCTCCGGCCCACATTCCCGGGGTGGGTTTGAGGCGCCAGGGAAAGTTTCATCTCACCCCACCCAGGTTCGGGGCTTTTCCCGAGATGAAACCTGATCTGGCCAGGTGGGTGAATCTGAAACCCTACCGCCAGATGGGCAGCAGCTATCTGGTTCAGACCAAAAGAGGCTGTCGCCACCGCTGCATTTATTGCACCTACAATCAACTATTGGAAGGCAATCGCTTCCGGCTGCGGCCGCCCCGGGAAGTGGTGGATGAGGTGGAGGAAGCTTTTTACAATCACCGGCCGGACTCATTTGAATTTGTTGACTCGATTTTTAACGACCCTTTGGACCATTGCACCGAGATCTTGGAAGAAATTATCAGGCGCCCCTGGCAGGCCAGGTTCAGCACTATGGGGGTGAGTCCCCAACATCTGACGGACCGGTTTTTGGAACTGATGTGGCGGGCGGGGTTTCGGTCTTTTATGATGAGCCCCGAATCCGCCGCCGCTGCCATGATCCAAAATTATCAGAAAAGCTTCACCGCAGAAGAGGTTATCCGGGCGGCTGAAGCCATCAACCGCAGCAAATTCACCGTGCTCTGGTATTTCCTCATCGGGGGCCCGGGTGAAACCAATGCGACCCTCAAGGAAACCCTGGATTTCACTTTTACCTATCTTTGTCGCCAAAGGCCTCCCTATAACCTGGCTCACTTTTTCCTGGGCGTGAGAATCTATCCTGGCACCCGCCTTTGGGACATGGCTCGGCAGGAAGGTTTTGTGCCTCAGGACATCAATCCCCTGCAGCAGCTCTGGTATTTATCTGAGAAATTGGACCTGGACCTGGCCGTGCAGCAGTTGATTGAGGCGGCCTGCCGCTTCCCGGAAATTATCCATGGGTCTGCTGAAAGATATCTCTCCCTGTCGAAGCTGTTAGCGGTGGCAGGGAATCTCTTCCGGTGGGAGCAGCCTTACTGGGGCCAACTCTGGTGGATAAATTTCTTTTTAGTCAAGACCGGTCTGCGCCACCTGTTCCAGCCCCGCAATGCCGCCACCAGGTTGCGCTCTTACCTGAAAGAGCAGGGATATCGCGGTCCTCTCCTCCACCAATCTCAGCCTGGGCGTATCGGCTAAAGATGAGATTGTTACAAATAGTCTTTTGGGAAAGGGGGCCAGTGGTCCCCCGGCCCGCCCCTCAAGATACTTGCGCAACAGTCTCAAAGATAAAAAAATATATCCCAAGGGAAAACTGGGGGTGGGATTCTTAGCTCACCTGTCATTCTCTTGATTTTGAGGAATACTGAGATTTGGTGCCATCCCCCGGCGGCCGCCAGTCCTGACAACAGGGGACAGTATTCGGAGGGGCTGGCGTTAGCGGTTTTCCACGTGACAGGCTTTAACGATTATTTTGAGATCCCGGAGTTCGTGTTGGAACATTTCCACCTGCCCGTTTTTCAGGGCGAGGTAGAGATTTTCCACATGGTCTAAGTATTCCTGGACCTCACTATCCCAGTCCGGGTCGGCGAGGCCGGAGAACTCCTTGGAAAGTTCCACGAAACTTAACACCTTGCTTTCGGGGGGCAGGACCCACTGTTCGGCCGATTCCAGCAACTCACTGAACACCTCGGCCAGTTGCTTCTTGATTCCCTTAAAGTCCTTTTGCCGGCGCATTAGTTTGGCCCGCGTTTTATCGTCGTATTCATCCAGAACCGACCACTGAAAACGCACCTTGGCACTGACGCGCCCCTTTTTCTCCTTCACTTCAATTTTGGTTTCGAGTTGCTCCGGAACCCCCCGCCGCGTCCCCTGCACCTGAAAGGAACCGCTGCGTATTTGTTGGGCCAGATTTTCCAGGTAGTCAGATAGTTCCTGGCGTAAAAATTCCCGTTCGATTTTGTCTTCCATGGCACCTCCAAGGCACCTCACGTGGGCCGATAACCAAAGAAAATCTTACCTGGCCGACGGCTGCACTATCTGGCAAGAAGCGGGAATGCCGGAGTGTAAAAACGCTTGCCGACCCTGGCACAACTCAAGGGCGGTTGTTCTCTTAACAATTATATCAGTATGATGATCTCCTAGCCCGAAATTTGTCAAGCAAATCAGGTCCTATGCCCTAACTTCCCCTCCCCGGCTAGGAGGGAGGCGGGCTTATCTGGACAAGGCCCCATAAACCACCAATCCAGGTTATAGGAACATGCCGGGGGGTAAAGTAGGACTTTAGAAAAAGAGCGCCACCTTGAGCAGCAATCGCCGGGCCGGGAAAAGCTCCGGGTCTCGGATCGGTTCCAGGGAATAGTTAAAGTGCCGGTTGAAGAGGTTTTGCACCTCGAAAATGATCAATCCCCGCTTGTTGGGCAGTTCCTTGCCGAACCTTAGGTTCACCAGGGCAAAAAAGTTATCGGACTGATCCCTGAGACGCTGATATATGAGGAAGGTATCCAGCCCCCCTTGCCAGCCTTTGGGAGTGAGGAAAGACAGCCCTAAAAGACCATCCACCTCGGTAAAATCCTGTAGGAAGGGATGGTAAAATTGGTCCAGAAGGACACGCTTGCCAGTAACCCCTAATCTCAGTCCCAGGGCATTGGTGAGAATGCGGTTCAGAACCGCCGACCCCTGGAGGCGCTTCCAAGTGAGCCAGGCCGAAGAAGTGAGGTCGGAAAAATCATCCGACAGAAGTTCAGGGGCGGACACCCGGATGGCGTTCAGGCGCAGGACGCTAAAGGTTTTGGCATTCCACTGGGCCTCCCAGGCGCCTCCCACCTCTCGCACCTCCGTGCCGCCCGGCGAGTCCACCGGCCAGGGAAAGCCGGCCACATCCGCAGGCACCAACAATTCATAAAAAGGCAGATGCGTGTTCAGGTAGCGGTGCAAGGCAAAGCGAAGGGTATGTTTGGGATTGATCCGGATATTGAGCCCCAGGCGAGGGCTCCAGGTTGATTTAGTGAAGGTGCGATGGAATCCCTCCCTGGCGTTCTTGGCATAATCCTTAAAAACCCCGAGTTCCACCAAGAGCCAGGGAGCCAGGCGCCAGTAGTCCAATAGGTAGAAGGTGTAGGATCTCTCCGGCGGCCGGAAAGAAGCTGCAAAGGGAAGCGTTAACCGCGCCAGCTTATCCAAAACGATCTGAGCAAAGCCGCTGTCTCTATGTCTTAAGTGTCCATCGAAGTAGGAAAAACCGCCGATAAAGGTGTGCTTCCCGAGGACAAGCTGCTGCTGCACCTGGAAATTATAAAAGTTCAATTTGGAATCCAACAATTCCTCACCCCAGACCAAGGACCCGTTCGCCGGTAGGAAAAAGTTTGATAACCGGCGTAAATTCAAGTCCTGTTGGGTAAAGTAGCCCAGGATAGCCCACTTGGGGCTGAAGCGGTGGAGATACGAGACTTCCCAGGCGCGAAAACGATTGTTCTCACGATGGTTGGGTGAGTTGCGGTAGAAATAGTTGTTGAGTTCGCTGATATCCCCCGTATGCTGGTCGACGGCTTGGACGAGGCCCGACAGGTTGTCAAACACGGTGGGCTCCCATTTGAGGAATCCCTCGACCTCGTACCCGTGGTTGTGGCTGTTTTTGACCCGAAAGCCCCGGTCATCCCCGTACTCCCCTCGGCCCCAAAAGGCCGCGCCCGGCTTTCCACCATAGGCCGCGGCAACATAGTTTTGGATGGTCTTCCTCTCCTCCCAGGAGCCGATTTCGCCCTGGATTCCGACCCGGGCGTAGGGCATCTCGAACATGGGCGTATAATGTATCGGTAAAAGATACTGAAAGGTGGTTTGACTGGCCGGGGCCAGCACCCGGTAAAGGAGCAACTCGGTGTTCCTAGCAAATACCCGCTCACCGGAGGCAGCGTAGCTTTCAGCCAGGAACAGGTGAGCCGAGCTGTTCAAGGGATCGTACTTTACCGCGGTGAGGGCCTTGCTCAAAGCCCAGTCCCCCAGTCCCAGCCGCTCATAAGCCCGGGCCAAGTTGAAGTTGCGCACCGCCAGGTCCCGGTCCAGCATAAGGCGGGAACGGAATATGGCCCGGTTGTCATTAAGGGCGATGGAACGGTTGATAGCCTGGACGGCCTCACCCGGACGGTTGAGATCGGTCAAGGCTATGCCCTTATAGAAATAGGGCGTGGGGTCTTTGGGGTCCAGGGTCCCAGCATAATCATAGGCCTCCAGGGCCTTGGCGAAAAACCGCATCTGGTAGAGGGCCTTCCCCAGGAAGGTCTGGAAGAGGGCCACCCGGGGCTCCAGCAGGGTGGCAGCCAAAATTTCCTCCAGGCCCCGGTTGAAGGCGCGGTACCGGAAGTGGTAGTAGCCCAACCCCAGATGGGGGTCTCCGAAGCCGGGGTTAGCTTTGATGGCCTGGTTGAAATATCTCTTGGCGCCCTGATAATCCCGGAAGGCCAACCGAACAAAGCCGGCCATGGAGAGAACCTGGGCTTCTCGAGGGGCAAGTCGGAGGGCGGCCTCGATGGTGTGCCGGGCCCGGCGCAGGTAATCAGACCCCAGCCAGATTTTGGTCAGATAGACATAAGCCGCCACAAAACGAGGATCGGCCCGGATGGCCTTTTCCAGGTGCCGGCGGGCCGCTTTCAGGTCAAAGGAGGAGATATTAACCAGGGCCATGGTGACTTGCGCCGCGGGGGAGCCCGGATTACGTTCTAAAGCCTGGTCGGCCAGGGTCTGGGCAGCATTTTTACGGTTTTGTGCGAGATTAATTTGGGCCAGTAAAGCCCGGGGCAACGCCGCCTGGGGCGCCTGCTGGCTGGCGGCTTTGAGCCAGGCCCTGGCTTCCTGTGCTTTGCCCACCATCATGGCAAAGAATCCGCTCATAGTATTGAGCCGCGGGCCGGGGCGCAGGCGGTGGCGTGCCTCTCTGATAATCTCATAGGCTCCCACCGCATCTCCTAAACGGTAGCGGGTTAGAGCTAGGCCGATGAGGGTGAGTTCGTCGGGTCTGGTCACCTGGCGGAAGAAAGCTAAGGCCTCCTCCAGGGCGTGGCGCTGCAAACTGACCCAGCCCAGGATGGTCAAGGCCTGGGAATTGCGGGGCTCATATTTCAGGGCGGCGTGGGCATCTTGCTGGGCCTGAGCCAACCGCCCCTCATCATAGGCAGTGGCCGCCTGGCGGATCAGGGTAACCACTGCCGGACTCGCAGTAGGGCCATGATCCTTGCCGGGGTAATTTTTCAGAGGCAGGTCCCGGTAACTGAAGATACCAGGATAATAGAGGATCCACTGCACTGCATCAGCCGGCTGGACCAGCAGCCTTTTGCTGGGCGCTTTCCCCGGAAAGACGATGCCTTCTTCCCCCGGTCTGAGCCAGATTTCGCCATAGGGATTGGTGAGACGCACCTTGCCTTCCAGAAGAACGACGCCGGTGGTGCCATCCGGTTTGACCCGAATATTGAGCTCGGTTCCCCGGATGCCAGCGGTCACTGCCGGAGTTTCAACGTCAAAGGGGTGTTTTTCGATTCTGTTGCGCAGCCAGACTTCACCCTGAGGGACCTTGTAAAAGCTGGGAGAGGGTTCCGCCCGGGCGGCAGGGGTTATCATGCCCGGGTGAAGTCGGGGAGAGGGGGCGATATTTTTCAGAACCAGGATGGTGTTTTCATTGAGACGGATCTGGCTTTCATCTACACACAGAATGGCGGCCCGGGAGGTAGTGCCCGTCTTGATTGCATCTCCCCTGTAAAGTTCTTGATTAATCCGGGCGGGCAACCAGGCCCCCGAGCCCCCTGGGGAGACTGATACGTGCCCTTGAAAATTGAGGAGCTTGCCTGCCAGAGGCGAGGCGGCCCGAACTCCCGGGAGAGCTACGCAGGCCACCAAAATGAATATGGCCAATCCCAAACACCCTTTGAGACTCAGCTTGACCACACCTCACTCCTCTAGCAAGGAGAGATTTTAACCGAGATTATTAATCAGCCTTGATTGCTCCTGTCCCAAATTTTGCCTCGTATGCCCTTTTGACAAGGTCAAACCGGAAAACAACCCTTTGCGCGGTAACCCTAATTTTGGTTAGGCATGATAGCACAAATTTTGGCGGAAAATCCATTTTTTGCCATAATCCGGGCATTCCTCCCCATTGGCATTCGTACATTATTATTTGGCAGCATCAGGACCGAAGCTTAGGAACGCTTGGCAGGGGTGAACTGGAGGAAAGCCTGAGGCTACCTGCACCTTCCCACCGCCGGGTGTGGCAAGAAACCCTGTCCCCCAATATAATAAAGAGATTAGCTAGTCAGGCTGGATCTAAGGTGGCGCTGAGATTAATAGATTTTTATTGAGCCTTTTTTAATATCCCTGGCACCCTCCCACAAAAACCTTATAATGATATAAAATCTGTTAGTTACTCTTCAGCGAGGATAATGGTCATGCAATCCTGTATCGTCACTTTCCCCTTCAAATCTAGGCTCAGCCTTGCTCCACTTATTAAATTCTGGGAACAGTTCCTGTCCGAAGGAACGTCTGTCAAGGCCGCCATGGCCAAAACTATCCACCAGGAATTGCACCACGCCCCGGAATTGCTGGAACCCATCGAGGATCTGTCCATCCTCGAGAAGCATCGAGACCTGGTGGATATGCTCATGAGCCTGGTTTTTCCACCGGCGTTCTGGGAAAGTGACTGCGCCGCGGTTTTTGTTCCCTTTCAACTTACCAGTGTGTATGCCACCCCGGCTTTCCAAGGCCTTTTTCCGGATGTTCGAAATCTCGGTAATCTAATAAATGTCGACCCCGAGCAATGGGCCTGGGGAAAATTCATTACAGCATACCTCCATATCATGCGAACTTTTTATGACCTGGAGCTTGATTTTGCTCACCCCCTGATCACCACGGTGAGGGATCAGGACACAGGTTTGGAACGCCATTTAAAATTCACCTTTGATCCCAAGTTTCTGGAGATCAAGAAACTCGGCGAGCTCAGGCCCCTCTCCCAAGGTGCCAGGGAGCTGTTCCTGGCCAATGCTTGTGACCCGAAAGTCTGGATGGAGGTGATTCCGCCGGAGAATTTTGAATTTCATGGCTTTGGCGTGTTCAGGGCTGTGGATGTCACTGATCAAGAGGTTTTATCCTCTCTGAAGCGGGATCTCATCGAACAGGAGGCCATCTTTTCCCATGAGGGGTTTGAGCGGCTTCAGGAAAAAATGAGAACCTTCCTGGCCAAACCAGAGATTACCATGGGCCTGGCTACCCTCCAAAAAGATGAGGTCCTGATTCTTACCCCCCGGCTGAAGCTTGAAAAAGGGTGCATCTTTGCCGACTCCCTCCATCGCCGGAGAAGTGAAATCGAAGGCTCCATATTCACTCAGGCCGTGGATAAAGGTGAACCTCTAGTGATAGAGGATCTGACGACTTATCCAAACCGGACGGCGTTGGAAGACCATATAATTGAAAAGGGCATAAGAAGCGTATACGTGGCACCGCTCCATTACCGGGACAAATTGGTGGGTACTTTTGATCTGAAGTCGCCACACCCGGGAGCTTTGAACGCCTTAAACACCACCAGGCTTTGGGATGTCTTGCCTCTGTTATCCATGGCTTTGCATCGCGGTCTGGAAGAACTGAACCACCGGGTTCAGGCCATCATCAAGGAGGAATGCACTGCCATCCATCCTGCCGTGGAGTGGCGCTTCCAAAAAGCTGCTCTGAATTTCCTTCACAAACAGGCTGAATCATCCACGGACCTGGAACCCATCATCTTTCACCAGGTGTATCCTCTGTACGGCGCCTCGGATATCCGGGGATCTAGCGAATACCGCAATGCCGCCATCCAGGCCGATTTGACCGATCATCTTAAAATGACCAGGGAAATCGTGCAACTCGCCGGCAGACACCGGCCTCTTCCTATTCTGGAGGCCCTCACCCATCGCATTGATAAAAACCTGAGAGAAATTGGCACCGGCCTGAGTTCGGGTGATGAGTTCGCCAGGCTAGACTTTATTCGGCAGGTAGTCGAACCTGTTTTCGACCACATCCAGGAATTCAGCCCCGAAGTGAGGGAAAACCTCGAGGCCTACCGCAACGCCCTGGACCCATATCTGAAAACCCTTTATTGGCAACGAAAAGACTTTGAGGAGAGTATCACGCTCATCAATGAGACCATTGCCGCCTATTTGGAAAAAGAGGAAGAAACGGCTCAGGAGTTTTCCCCCCATTATTTCGAAAAAATGAAAACCGACGGGGTGGAGCACACCATCTACATGGGCGCCTCCATGGTGGAAAATGGGAGTTACGATCCTCTGTATCTGAGAAACCTGCGGTTGTGGCAGCTCATGGTCATGTGCGGGGTGGCGCGACGCACCGAAGAGCTCAAGGACAGACTGAAAGTGCCGCTGGAAACCCCCCATCTCATTTTGGTCCAGGACATGCCGCTGACGATCCGGTTCAGCCCGGAGGAGAAACGCTTCAACGTGGAAGGGGCCTATGACATCCGCTACGAGATCCTGAAGAAACGCATCGACAAGGCCTTGATTAAGGGGACCTCAGAGCGGCTGACTCAGCCGGGTAAGATTGCCATTGTCTACTCCCACCGGCAAGAAGCGCGGGAGTACTTGGAATACCTTGATTACTTGCAGGCCTCGGGATATTTAACGGAGGAGCTGGAGGATTTGGATTTGCAAGACCTCCAGGGCGCGCATGGCTTGAAAGCCCTGAGAGTGACGGTGAAAATCGACAGGTCTCAAGTGGATGAGTATGTGGCGCCTGAGGTGGTAAAAGAGGTGGTCAGGGCGATGCCGCAGGTGGCTACCTGAAAAGAAAAATTTAGCAGGCCCAATGACCTGCCCACCAGAAGGTAGATTTCGTTTTAAGAAATAGGTGGCAGAAAAGCTGTTATGTCTAAAAGCCATTGCAAAACTGAGGTTCAACTAAAATGTCATTTTGAACAACGTGAAGAATCTTGAATTTTCAAAAAGTTGAGATCCTTCACTTCGTTCAGGATGACAGAAAAAAGGTTTTCCAATAGCTTCCACCCACTCTTGACAAACCCGCCTTTCAAACCTCTAAACTTGAAATCAAGAAAAGACTTCTCGAAAAAATGCCTCAAACCGGCAATGGTGAAGAAGCCTAAACGCCTTCCCCGGCGACAAGAGAACCGAGGGCGGCTAGTCACCCTCGCCGTCGTTTTTAAACCGGTTTTTGCAGAGGTTTTAATAAAGTCGGTATATCCGTAATGCTTCAACCTGGCCGCTTCTCCTCTTAACCGGGGTGACCGGTATGTGCCAGGCCCAGAATCAGGCGCACCAGGGCGGTAATGACCAGACCCACCAGCATTAACCCGAAGCCTGGTAGGGTGCAGCAATGAATAATTATGGGGGAGTGCTTCATTTCATGCAAGGTGGCCATGAAAAGGAACACGCCGGCAGCCAGAGAGAGTATCGTTGCCTTGGTTACCAGACCGGCCAGACCTGTCAAGTAAAGATGCACATCCGCGCCCACGAGTATGCCAAGGGGCGTGGCCAAGACAAAAAACCCGAACAGCGCATAGGTCTGAGTCCTGGTCAGGGTGCTGCGCACCATGGCGAGGGCCAGCGCGAACGCGGCTGTGCCCTTATGCGCCATGATGGCAAAAAAGATCATCAGAGCCGAGGCGGTGTCGCTGATTCCCAGAGCAGTGCCGAGCAAAAAGGACGGTATGGCGATCATCACGGTCATGATCACCGGTATTATGGGCGGCGAGAATTCTCCCACCGCAGCCGTCCGGGCTTGCTTGGCAAAGGCTACATGACTCAAAGCCACGAGAAACAAAAACGCCGCGATGGCCAAAAGCGAGGCCAGGGGGTAATGCATGCGCGGATATGCCTTGCTGAACAAATGAAGGCCATTGGGCAACATAATGATGAGTGACAATCCCAGGAAGACTCCTGACGCGAAGGCTTGCCCCAGGGGAAATCCCTGGGGTTCCACTGCCGCCTGACGTCGCGCCAGGGGGTAATAACCTCCTGCCCCAGCCGCCACCAGAATGCAGATAATCGATATAATCTGGAATGGGGTTAGCATGACGCGACCTCATTCAGGGGGGTCCCTGTAACCGGGATGAGGGAGTTCAAGGAGACATGGCTGCCAGTGTCGGAGGGGGTTGAAGGAGGCTTCAACACGTCACTGGTAATCTGGGAAATTTGTCATCTCAGGTTATGCCAGGGTTCCTTTTCTAGAACGCAGCACCCCTGGTGGTTAAGCGAATTCGAAGCAGCCGGGTAGCCGCGGTTATATAGAGGGAGGAGCCCTCGTTGCAGATATTTAACCAGAATTAGGGGGCAGCCCCGTCCGGTACTGGTGAATCAAAGGAAGAACTGAAGCCATAGAAATATATCACCTCCCGGCCGGCTCAGGAACCCCGGCTCCCACTTTGATCAAAGGCTTGCTGCACCCTTCGAAGCATCGCTGAACTTGAGACTGGGCGAATCTATCTTGAGGGGCGGGCCCCCGGCCTGCTATACTAGATACTCTCGCACCAGTCTCAATGTTACCAATGGTTGGAAGACATCATTTTGAGTTCAGGGAAGAACCTATCTATGGAAGAAGTCAGCCAACACTATCTCCAGTCCCCCACCATCAAAGAAATCCTGGTGTTTCCCGATCCTCAGGATGAAAAGCTGGTGGCGGTGGTGCGGCCCGATCTGGACCATTTCCGCCATACCGGGGAAACAGCCATCTATGGAGAAGTAAAGTGGGAGGTGGAATTTTTTTCCCAGCAACTGGAGCCTCACCTGAGAATTGGCGAGTTTGTGCTCACTAACCAGGAGCTGCCGAAAAACGAGCTGGGGCAGATCAAGGCTTCGGAAGTAAGGGCGGCCTACCAAAAACAGCTGAAAAAACGCGCCCGGAAACGCACGTCAGCCCTCAAGAAACGCTTATCCCCCCCGGGTAAAAGAGTCGTCCGGCTTCTTCAAGAGAAAACCGCCGCGCCACTCATTTCCCTGGACGACATCCTGGACCGTGACCTGGGCCTCGATTCCCTCGCCCTGGTAGAGCTCCTCGCCACCCTGGAGGAAACCTTTGGCATTGAGATCCAGGACGATGAATTTCTGGGAATTTTCACCGTAGCCGACCTCATCCAGTTCATAGAAGAGAAGCACCCCCAGGAAGTTAAGGAGCGGGTGGCCAGGGAGCTTACCTGGGGCCAGATTTTGCAAAACCCCCCACCCCCTGTCCTCCTCGAGCAAATAACCCGGGACAATATCAGGATCAGGAAGGGTGGCCTCTTTCCCCTGGCATGTTCTCTGTGGTTGAGACCTTTTTGCAACCTGGTCTTTCATCTTAAGGTGTATGGCCGGGAGGGCTTGGGGACGGGCAGTTATATTCTCTGCTCCAATCATGGCAGCTTCTTGGATGGCTTTCTCCTGTCCGCCGCGGCGCCTCTGTCCCTCAGAGCCCGCCTCTACTTTCTGGGCTACAATTACTATTTCGAGGGGCCGTTGGTGAAAAGCCTGGGCAGATGGATGCAAGTCGTGCCGGTGAATTCCTCCCGTCACCTGGTCCCCGCCATGCAGGCGGTGGCCCATATCCTGAAGCAGGGCGGGGTCCTGGGGATCTTTCCCGAAGGCTCCCGCACCCTTACCGGTGAACTCCGGCCCTTCAAGAAGGGGGTGGCCCTCCTGGCCAAAGAACTGGGCATTCCCCTGGTGCCCGTCTATATTCACGGGTCATTTCAGGCCTGGGGACCCAACGCCCGGTTTCCCCAGCCGCGCCCCATCCAGGTTATCTTTGGCCGGGCATTTTCGGCAGACGAGTTGGCAGCTCGGGGACAGGTGATCAAGCCCGGGGCCCAGGCTAACGAAGCCACCATTTTGGGGTTGCGCCGGGAAGTTTTACAGCTAAAAGATGAGTTGACCCAAAGACACCAGGACAACCCATAATAAACTTGCCAGCCCACCAGGAAACCTATACTCCAGCCCGGACAATTTTTTCCCGTCAGGATACCTGTTGAATCAGAGCAGTTTTCTTTAACAAGCAGAGGCCTTCGAAAAGTGCCGCAACAAGAAAAAGGGCCGAGGTTTATGTCCCCCTCCCCTGGCGGAGGGGGCTAGAGGGAGGCGGATCACTTGAGAGACATGAGCGAGTTCTCCGGCCACGGCATGATCGGCATGGCCGACCCCATCCGGGACGGCCGCACCGAACTCACTATGCCCTGGAAAGCCACCGATAAGGCCGAAGCCCTGGGGGAGGCCTGAGTTAGGGGTCAGGTGGAGGTGAGAAAGAATCTTCCATTTTTGCCGGGTTTTTGGGGATGGAACTTCGGGGCTGGACAGTGGAGCACCTGGTGGGGCCGCGCCTCAAGTCGGCTGGCTGCCATCAAGGAGTCAGCCGCCCTCCAGATGCTGAAGGTAGAAAGCTTCAATCTGCCGCGTCACGGCCTCGATGGAGTGATCACGCCTGACCTTGTCCTGTCCGGCTTTGGCAAGTCGCAGGCCCGCATCCCGGTCCTGGAGCAGCCGGCAGACCTCCTGGACAAACCGTTCCTTTTCTTCTAAAGGCACGAGAACAGCCTCCCGGCCGTCTGCCAGGATTTCGGCGGGGCCGTCCACCCGAGAGCACACCACGGGCACCCCCATGGCCAGGGCCTCCAGCACCGTCAGGCAGGTCCCTTCAAAGCGGGTGGTAAACAAGAGCAGGTCCAGGGCCAGATACAACTCCCGCATCTGTTCCACAAACCCCAGAAAGCGCACCTTAGGGGCGATGCCCAACTGCCGGCTGAGCTCTTCCAAGGCGGCCCGGTCCGGCCCTTCTCCGGCAATGACGAAGACCGCCTGAGGAAGCCGGGCGCTCACCCTTGCCGCCACTTCCAGAAAGAGGGGAAAATTCTTCTGGTAGTGTAGCCGGCCCACGCCTCCCACCACCAGGGCGTCAGCGGGGAGCCCCAGGTCTTGCCGGCAGCGCTCCCGGATGAGGTCGCCGCCCTCCGGAGAGAAGCGCTCCAGGTCCACCCCGTTGTACATCACGGTGACTTTATCCTCCGGCACTTTTTCCACCTCACACAAAAAGTGCTTCAGGGAAGAGGAGCCTGCCAGAACCTGAGTGGCCATGGAGTTACCCAGAAAGTCCAGCCACCTGAGACTCTGGTAGCGGTACCGCATATCGTCGTGGGTGCGGTCATGGTTGATCCTGAGGGGTACCCGACAGAGGGCCGCCATGGTGGTGGCCAGCACGTTGGGGCCATAGGTATGGCCGTGGACAATGTCATAGCGGTTCTGGGCCAGGAGCCTGAAAAGTCTGGCTACAATAAGGGGAATCGCCGCCCGCCGGTACCACCGGGGGGCCAGGGAGTAGAGGGGAATGTCATAGGAGCGCAGGACTTCATAGTAGTGGCCGTAGCCGTGGAGGGTCGCCACCTCCGGCTGAAAGAGCTCCCGCCGGTGGTATTTGACAAGATTGACCACGGATTCCTGGGAGCCGCCGCTCCCCAGGTGGTCGATGACGTGCAGAAGGCGATATTTCGAAGCCACGCGGTTCAACTTTAGTGGGATGCCACCACTGCGGGTCACCTCGGTCCCAGGCCGATGATCTCTCGGGCCTCACGGGGCGTGGCAACTTCCCGGCTAACGGCCTGGGCCACCCCCGCCAAGCGCTTCACCAGACCCTCGTTGGTGGCCGGCCGCTCTTTGCCGGCGTCGAAGTGGAGGCTGTCCTCCAACCCCACCCGAACGTGCCCCCCCATGGTGATGGCCATGGTGTTAACATAAAACTGGAAGCGGCCAATTCCCGCCCCCGCCCAGACGGAACCTGAAGGGAGGGACCTGACCATAGTCGCCAGGTGATGCGGCGTGGCGCTCACCGTGCCCAGGGACCCCAGCAGCAGGTTGAAATAGAAGGGCTCCCGCAGCACCTTCCGGTCGATCAAATATTTGGCAAAATCGATCATCCCCCAGTCAAAGATCTCCAGTTCAGGGACAATGCCCCGCTCCGCCATCCGTTCGGCCAGGGCCCTAATCATGGTGGGTTCATTCATGGAGGCCTGTCTGGGAAAATTATGGGAGCCCAGGGTCAGGGAAGCCATGTCCGGCTTGACCTCGCCGTCCAGATCCAGCACTTCGGCGCGCTGCTCGAAGGCGTTATAAACCCTGCCACTGGTAGTTACACAGATAATGACCTCCGGACATCTCTTGCGCACCTGGGAGATGATGTCCCGGAAGACCTCCGCCCGGTAGGTGGGTTTACCCTCCTCATCCCGGGCGTGGATATGTAGAATCGAGGCCCCGGCTTGACAGCAACGGAGGCAGTCCTCAGTAATCTCATCCGTGCTTACCGGTACCTGGGGGTTGTCGGCTTTGGTAGGCACCATCCCGGTGGGGGCCAAATTAATGATGAGCTTGGGCAGTTGCATAGGTTATTTCCCTTGGATGTTTTCCTTGACGATTTTGGCAGGGAGGCCCACCACCTGCACGCGGTCCGGTACATCCTTGGTCACCACCGCGCCTGCCCCTACCACGGCCTGCGATCCAACAGTCAAATTGTCGAGCACCAGCGCCCCCATGCCGATATAGGTAGACGAGCCGATGCGACACTTGCCGGCGACATTGGCTCCGGGTTGAATGGTGACGTGAGCGCCGATCTCCGTATGGTGTCCGATGAGGACCCCCCGATTCACAAAGACATGGGGTCCCAGGCGGGTGTTGGAGGCGATGATTACCCCCGGGCTGATTATCGAACCTTCTCCCAGAACACTGGTGCGGGAAATTCGGGCCGTGGGATGAACCAGGGTGGCGAACCGGACTCCGTAGGCAGCCGCCTGGTTGGTGAAACGGCTGCGGGTGGTGGTGGCCAGAGCGCATACCGCAACGTGGGTGGCGGCCAGCTGCTCCAGTTCCTCCACCCACAGGATGGGCAAGTTTTCCAGTTTTCCCTGACACACCTGGGGGTCCATGTTCTCCACGAACCCCACCAGTTGATAACCGGGAATCTCGGAGACGAAATCCGCCACCTCGATGGCCAGGGTTCTTGTGCCAAGTATCAGCAGAGGGCGGGGTTGGCTCTCCATTTACCACTCTCTCCTCATGGCCAGGCAGGCGTAGCCCACCTGCTCCGCTGTCAGGGTCAGCTGCCTGACCCGGCGCCGAAAATCTTTGCTATGGGGCAATTGCCGCTCCTTCTAAAGGGAAAATTGTTTCTCGCCTCGATAATTTATACTGACATTGACGTCACTGGCAAGGGGCTTTTTCCCCTTGAACATCGCATTCCTCTCTCAAAGTCAAGGGCCGCAATCATGAACTCCGGTTTGAAGAGATGACCAGGCGCGGCCCTTAGCTTATTCTGGCTAGCTGTTATACCAAGTTGCCGTCAAAAAGGTAAGTCCATCAAGAGAAATGTAAGGGGTGCAATATATGGCGCCCTTTTAGGGCGTGATAAATCATGCCCCTACAGATAAATATCTTTATGAACGCAGCTTGATATTAGATGGGATTTTATCAGGTCCTGAGGCTGTCCCATCCGTAGTTGAAAGTTGAGAAAGGGATGGCGGTTCATCCAG
>CBFDAH010000050.1:0-16809 GCA_965602785.1 uncultured Syntrophobacterales bacterium | reverse complement strand
CTGGGACCTACGGGCCCTGCCCCTCCCCCCACACCCCCCTCCCAACCCGCTTAGGGGCCGGGGAAGGCGGGCCTCAAAGGCCCGACTTCTCCGGCGACACTATTCCCCTTAAGGGATTGGGGGAGGGGGTTTGGGGGAGGGGGTAAGGGTTTGCAACCCTTAGCCCCCTCCCCCAAAGAAAACATGGAGGTGCAGAGTGACGCGGATTGACAAGGTATTCCGGCGGTTACAAGCGACAGGCGAAAAAGCACTTATTCCTTTTATTACTGCCGGGGACCCTGATTTAGAAACCAGCCGCCGCCTGGCTCTGGAGATCGCCGCCCGGGGAGCGGACCTCCTGGAACTGGGCATCCCCTTTTCCGATCCTCTGGCGGACGGCCCCACTATCCAGGCAGCCAGCAGCAGAGCCCTGAAGGGAGGCTTGACCTTCGCCGACGTGCTAAGCATGGCCGGTGGGCTTCGGCAAGAGACGGATATCCCCCTCATTCTCATGGGCTACTACAATCCCATTTTGCATTATGGGCTGGAGCAGGCCGCTGCAGACGCCGCCCGCCACGGAGTGGACGGCTTCATCATTCCAGACCTCCCCCCCGAGGAAGCCGAACCCTGGCGCCGGGTTGCTACGAAAGCTGGGGTCGCCACCATCTTCCTGGCCGCTCCCACCAGCGGCCCGGAGCGTCTCAAGAAATTAGGCCGCCTCACCCAGGGCTTTCTTTACTATGTTTCGGTCACCGGCATCACCGGAGCCAGAACCGAGCTTCCGCCAGAGTTGATCCGGGAATTAGAAGCGGTGCGCCGTTTGGTACCCTGCCCGGTGGCCGTGGGCTTCGGTATAAGCACGCCGGCGCAGGTGCAGAATCTCGCGCCTCACGTGGACGGGGTGGTGGTGGGGAGCGCCATCGTACAGCAGGTAGCCCAATTCTCCGGCCCCGAAACCATTAAGCAAATCGGGGACTTCGTGGCCGCCCTGAAAGCTCCCCTCAGGGGCGGCGCCGGATGAGAAGGCTCGGTTTGGGGGAGGTTAACACGGGCCAGGTACATGCCTGTTGAGGCTTATCTGCAGAATTCTGGCAGTTGACAGTGGTTAACTTTGGTGAGATAAATAATCCGAAAAAAACCAGACATGGGGACATCATGAGGTATGGCAAAGCGGTTCTGATATTTGGGGCAAGTGTTATCCTGTTTTCTCTCGTCACCGTTCTGTGGGCCCAGCAGAAACCCGGTGCACAGCCCTCGGGGCAAAATCCCTTCCAGCAACATCTCCAGAAAGGGAAGCAGCTGTTCGATAAACGCCAATATGACCAAGCCATTGCCGCTTTGAGCGAGGCCATCAAACTAAACCCCAAAATCCCCCAACCTTACATCATGCGGGGGTTGGCCCAGGCCCAGAAGCGCCGGCCTAATTACGCCAAGGCCATCGAAGACTTCGGTCAGGCAATCAAGCTTGACCCCAAAAATGGCACAGCATACTACAATCGCGGTATTGTTTATGTTCAGAGCAAAAATTTGACCCGGGCTTTAAGCGATTTCAACGAGGCCTTGAAACTCAAGCCGAAAAAAGCTGAGATATATTACGAAAGGGGAATGGTTCAGGCTTTAAGCGGTAAACTTGATAAGGCCATCGTTGACTTTAACCAGGCCATCAAACTCAAACCCAGGAACGCCGTGGCCTTTTACAATCGGGGGGTCACCTACGCCCGCAAACGCCAATATGATAAGGCCATCGCTGACTTTAGCGAGGCCATCAAACTCAACCCCCGGCACCCCAATGCTTATCGCAACCGGGGCATAGCTTACGCTCTAAAAAAGCAGTTTAATAAAGCACTTGAGGACTTGCAGAAGGCCCAGCGGTTAGGGGTCAGAGTCAACCCTAAAATTTTAGATCAATTGAAACAAGCTGCGGGCAAGACCAGGTAATAGACGGCGGGCGTCCTTTTTCCGGGAGTTCCGCTTCCTTAGACACCGGGCTCGGACAGGTAGCCACACACCAGGAGGTCGGGGCCAACACGGCGCAGGCTGAGGTCCCGGGCCTGGCAAGCCTCGGCCAGACGTCCCGCCCCAGTCCCCCCGATGACGCTCAACGCCTCCTGTCCGCCCAGAAACTTGGGGGCATAAAAGAAATAAAACTTATCCACCAGGTTCTGGTCAAAAAAGGCTCCCAGAACTTCGGCCCCGCCTTCCACCAACAGGCTCTGCACCCGTCGGCGGCCCAACTCCTCCAACAATGGCGTCAACGCCACCCGTCCCCCTGCTTCCGGCAACACCAGGACGGTCACGTCCTGGGCTTCGAGGGCCTGAATCTTGTCCCGGGGCGCGGCCGCGGTGGTGGCAAGCCAGGTGGGGGAGGGGGAGTCCAGATGCAGCAGGCGGGCCTTGAGGGGCAGGCGGAGGCGGCTGTCCAGAACCACCCGGATGGGGTCGCGGCCCCGGCGGCGGGGCAGCCGGGTGGTGAGTTGCGGGTCATCAGCGAGAACCGTGCCCACCCCCACCAGGATGGCGTCTGTGGCGTGGCGCAGGCGGTGACCGAAGGCCCGGGCCGCTTCGCCCGTGAGCCACTGGGAGTCGCCGGTGCGGGTGGCGATCTTGCCGTCCAGGGAGCAGGCGGCCTTGGCGACCACAAAGGGCAGGCCGCTTGCCACCGACTTGAACCAGGCCTCATTCAGGCGCCGAACCTCACCTGCTAAGAGGCCCATCTCCACCTGCACACCTTGTGCCTTCAGAAAGCTGGCGCCACCTCCGGTAACCCTATGGTTAGGGTCCAGGGTGGCTGCTACTACCCGGGTCACCCCGGCTGCCAGGATCGCCTGGGTGCAAGGCGGTGTTAGGCCATGGTGGTGGCAGGGCTCCAGGGTCACATACAGGGTGGCCCCCCGGGCCTGCTCCCCCGCGGCGCGCAGGGCCTCCACTTCGGCGTGGGGCTCGCCATAGCGGTGGTGGTAGCCCCGGCCCACGATTTCCCCTCCCCGCACCAGCACCGCGCCCACCAAGGGGTTGGGAGAGACCCAGCCCGTCCCTCTGGCCGCCAGTCTGAGGGCCAGTTTCATGTAACGTTCATCGGCTTGGGAAAAAGACATACGGTATGGGGGGCGGCCCCGAACCCCTTCACGGCTCAGAGCCTTGCCGGCTTGGAACTCCTGGAAAACAGGGCCTGGGCAAATTTCCCGACAGAGCCGTCTCAGACACTCTGATACGGGTCAGGTGCTTTTTCCGGAGAGCTTTTTTACCTGCCGCTGCACCGCCAGAAGTCCCGCCTTAATGATCAATTCGGCCGGGATGGTTTCATGGATTGCACCGCCCACGTCCAGGGTGCGGCATGGCAAATCCTGGCATGGTCCACAGCAGGCACTTTGGCCCACATCGGCGCCGACCCATTTCTCCAGGGGCCGGCCATCGATCCACAGACGGTTGGACCGGGAAGGATCCCGGGATACCTCGGGAAAATCCAAAGCCTTTTTCTCCACAGAAAACCGGACTCCCGCCGGAGCCAGGGATTTCTCCAGGAACCGCACGGCCTTGTCCAGTTCTGTTTCCGTGTTGCCGCAGCGCTCGCAGGTCTGGCCTTGGTCATCCACCAGACGCTGCCAGGTTATTTTGATGGTCTTCATAATCAGGATTCTATCGTCTAGGTTGCTGAAATTGACGTTGATATCAGGGGAAGGTCGAAGCAACGTAGTCCCCCCGAACTATCCTCTAACCGGTCTTCAAGCCTCAAATATCTTCAGTCTTTCCGGTCAGCATTTTGTCTGGCTTCCAGCAGGTGGCGAATTTCTTTCATAAAATCGGTGGCATCGGTGAAGTGGCGGTACACCGAGGCGAAGCGTACATAGGCCACTTCATCCAAGGCCCGCAGTTGGGACATGGCATGCTCGCCGAGCCAGGTGGAAGGGATTTCCCGCTGGCTGCTTTCCAGCATTTCCCGTTCCAGGTCGTCCATGAAGTTTTCGAGGACGTCGATACTGACCGGTCGCTTCTCGCAGGCCTTCTTGATGCCCTCGTAGATCTTGGCCCGCTGATAAGGCTCCCGTCGCCCGTCCTTTTTGACGATCAGCGGCATGGTTTCTTCAACTTGCTCATAGGTGGTGAAGCGCCGTTTACAGTTGAAGCATTCCCGGCGCCGCCGGATGGCGTTGGCCTCCCGGCTGGGACGGGAATCGATGACCTTGTTCCGGGTGCTGTGGCAGAAAGGGCAACGCATGGGGAGTAGACCTTAGACCGGGCGCCGCCTCAGTCGGCAGGTCCCTGTGACCGGGAGGTCACACCACCCACTCTTCGGCAAAAAGCGGAAAGTGGCGGCAAAATTCTTGGACCTGGGCCTGGAGTTTGGCCAGTTTAGCCGGGTCGCCGGTAGCCGACAGGGCCTGGTGGATGAAGTCGACGACGGTCTGCATCTCCCCTTGTTTCATACCCCGGGTGGTCACCGCCGGGGTGCCCAACCGAATACCACTGGTGATGGTCTTGTTCTGAGGGTCGAAGGGGATGGCGTTCTTGTTCACCGTAATGCCGGCCAGGTCCAGGGTTGCCTCCGCCGCTTTCCCGGTAAGGCCGGTGGGGGTAAGGTCCACCAGGATAAGGTGGGTGTCCGTGCCCCCGGCCACCAGACGGTAGCCCCGCTTCAGGAACTCCCGGGCCAGGGCGCGGCTGTTGTCCACGATCTGTTGCTGGTAGCGGCGGAAGGTGGGAGACAGGGCTTCTTTCAGTGCCACCGCTTTGGCCGCAACGACGTGCATGAGGGGGCCGCCCTGGATGCCGGGGAATATCTGGCTGTCCAGGGACTTACCGAATTCCGTTTGGGCCAGAATAAGACCGCCCCGGGGACCCCGCAGGGTCTTGTGGGTGGTGCTGGTCACAAAGTCAGCCACCGGCACCGGGCTGGGGTGCAGCCCGGCGGCCACCAGCCCCGCAATGTGGGCCATGTCCACCATATAATAGGCTCCCACTTCCCGGGCGATGTCGGCGAAGCGGGCGAAGTCCAAAATTCTGGGGTAGGCGCTGGCCCCGGCGATGATGAGTTTGGGGCGGTGCTCCCGGGCCACTTGGGCCACGGTGTCGAAGTCCACCTCCTCCGTGTCCCGCTCCACCCCATAGGTGACCACCTTATAGAGTCTACCGGAGAAGTTCACCGGCGAGCCGTGACTCAGGTGCCCCCCATGGGTCAGGTCCATGCCCATGATGGTGTCACCCGGGTTCAGATAGGCAAAATACACTCCCATGTTGGCCTGGGTGCCCGAGTGAGGCTGGACATTGGCGTAATCCGCCTCGAAGAGCTCCTTGGCTCGTTCGATGGCCAGTTCCTCGGCGGTGTCCACGTGCTCACAGCCGCCGTAATAACGCCGCCCCGGGTAGCCCTCGGCATACTTATGGGTCAAGACAGAGCCCTGGGCCGCCCGGACTGCGTCGCTGGCGAAGTTCTCCGAGGCGATGAGCTCGAGCTTCTCCACCTGCCGCTGAAACTCCCGTTCGATGACCGCATAAATTTCCGGGTCAGTGCGGGATAGCACATCCATCAGGGGACAGCTCCTGTTGACCGATTTCTCAATACTCATGCTTCTGTGTTGGGCCATGGCCCCGCCAGTTTTTCCAAAAGATCCAGGCGTTCCTGGTGCCGCCCGCCTTCAAAAGGGGTTGTGAGCCAAGCGTATACGATCTCCCGGGCCAGGTGCGGACCGATCATGCGCCCCCCCAGGACCAGGAGGTTGGCGTCATTGTGTCGGCGGCTCATGACCGCGGTGGACACGTCGTAACACAAGGCGGCCCTGATCCCCGGAAAGCGGTTGGCGACAATACTCATGCCCAGCCCGGTGCCGCAAATCAGAATACCCCGTCCCTGAGGCATCTCCAGAACCGCGTCCACCACCTTCTTGGCGAACACCGGGTAGTGCACCGACTCATCCGGGCTTGTGCAACCCAAGTCCTTCACCTGCATACCGAGTTCAGACAGGTGACTGATGACCTCGGTCTTTAAATGGTAACCTGCATGATCACAGGCAATGACGATAGCTTCCGCCTCAGGCCCGTGCCTTGATAAAGTTGATGACATCCCCCACGGTCCTTAGTTTTTCAGCGTCCTCGTCCTCGATTTCAAAACCGAACTCCTCTTCCATGGCCATAATCAGTTCCACCAGGTCCAGGGAATCAGCTCCCAGGTCATCGATGAACACTGAGTCGGGCGTTATGTCAGCCCGATCCACCCCCAATTTTTCTGCAACAATGGTGATCACTTTCTCCTCATTGGAAGACATCTATCAACCTCCTCGTGCTTAAACCATGATCATGCCACCATTCACATGAATAACCTGGCCGGTAATGTAGGCCGCCTGGTCCGAGGCCAAAAAGGCCACGGCGTGTGCCACTTCTTCAGGAGTGCCGAAGCGGTTCTGGGGAATCTGGGCCAGCATGACCTCCCGGGTCTTCTCGGGCAAGGCCCCAGTCATGGCCGTTTCGATGAAGCCGGGGGCCACGGCGTTCACCGTAATGTTGCGGCTGGCTAGCTCCCGAGCCGCCGCCTTGGTGAGCCCCACTAAGCCTGCCTTGGAAGCCACGTAATTAGCTTGGCCGGCGTTGCCCATGAGCCCCACCACGGAACTGATGTTAATGATGCGCCCGGAGCGCTGCTTGATCATTGGTTTGGCGGCGGCCTTGATACAGTTGAAGGCCCCCTTCAGGTTCACGTCCAGGACCAGGTCCCAGTCCTCTTCCTTCATGCGCACCATGAGCTGGTCCCGGGTGATGCCGGCGTTGTTCACCAGGATGTCCAGACGGCCGCTCTCTTTGATGATTCCCTCGAAGGCCGGCCCCACCTGGGCCGGGTCGGCCACGTTGAACTGCAGGTACGCCGCCTGGGCCCCCGTGGCCGTCACTTCCCGGAAGGTATCGGCTGCCTCCTCCGGCGGGGCCACGTCGTTGAGATAAACCATCAGGCCCGCTTGGGCCAGAGTGATGGCGATGGTCTGGCCGATGCCCCGGGCGGCGCCGGTCACCAGGGCGACGCGTGCAGTGGTGGTCATAGCATTATCGTCAGGTTGCCTGCGGCCTTGATCTGTCTTGCAGCCTGGGGAACACCTCTCCCCAAGCTGAATGTATCAACACATTACCTTAAATAAATTTTATAAAAAAAGAAAGCATCTATTTGCAGGTTTCGCGTTTTCAAAAGCGAGATTTCCTGAGAAGAAATCTTAACCCTCATGCCAACCGCCAGCGGAGGAAGAAAGATGGAGTATGCCCCGGTCTTTTGAAAATCATGCGACAAGGAAGGAACTTGACCTTCGACCCTCAACCCCGGTCCTTCTTGATCTCCTGAATCAGGGCCGGGACGATCTCGAACAGGTCGCCCACCAGACCGACGTTGGCCACCTGGAAGATGGGGGCGTCGGCGTCCTTGTTGATGGCCACGATGAAGTCGCTTCCCTGCATGCCCACCATATGCTGGGCTGCCCCTGAGACCCCCACGGCTACATAGAGCTTGGGGGCCACGGTCTTGCCCGTTTGCCCGATCTGATGGGCGTAGGGTATCCAGCCGGCATCCACCGCGCCCCGGGTGGCCCCCACCGCGCCCCCCATTAGGTCGGCCAACTCCTCCAGCAAGCGGAAATGCTTGGCTTCCTTCAGACCCCGCCCGCCGGCCACGATAACTTCGGCCTCAGACAGGGGCAGGCGTTCCTTGATTTCTTCCACGGTCCTGACAAAACGCCCCTGGCCCGGTGCCTTCAGAGACTCCAACTCCACCCGGTTGACCTGACCGCCGGTGGCATGAGGCGCCACCAGGCGCTTGAAGACCCCGGGGCGGGCCGTGGCCATCTGGGGATAGGTGCGGGGGGTGATGATGGTGGCCATGATGTTGCCCCCGAAGGCCGGGCGGGTCTGCAAGAGCAATCGTCGTTCCTGGTCGATGGCGAAGGCCGTACAGTCCGCCGTGAGGCCCGTCTTGAGCCCCGCCGCCACCTGGGGGATAAAGGCCCGACCCACATACGTAGCCCCGGCCAGGATGATCTCGGGTTGAAAGCGCCGGGCGATTTCCATCAGGGCCAGGGTGAACGGCCCCTCCACAAAGTCGGCCAGGGCCGGGTCCTCGGCCAGGTACACCTTGTCCGCGCCGCCGGCCAGCAGGGTAGGGGCCAGGTACTCCACCCGGTCCCCCAGGAGCACCGCGGCCACGCCCACCCCCAGATCCAGAGCCAACCGCCGGGCCTCCCCTAATAATTCCAGGGCCACCGGCGCCAGATGCCCGTGCCGCTGCTCCGCGAAGACCCACACCCCGTCCGGCGGCACCCCGGGCCGGGGCGCGGGGCCCTCCATCTCCGGCAGCTCCAGGGCCCCCTCCGGGCAGATTTCCACACAAGCGCCGCAGAGAGTGCAGCCCTCGCCGATGACCAGCGTCTCCCCCTCCAGGGAAAGCACCCCAAAGGGGCAAGAGTCAAGGCACTCCCCACAGACCGTGCATTTGTCAGAGTAGAGAATGAGATTCATGGTAGTGATTGGGGAAGGGGGCCAGGGGTCAACGACCCCTGCCCCCTTCCCCCAAGTTACCTCCTTCCCAATTCCTTCAGCCTTGCCCACACGCGGGCCGCGAGTTCCGCGGCGCTGCCCTCCCAGACCTGGGATTCGCCCCGGGGCGGCGGCGGGAAGACTTTGACCACCTGGGTGAAAGAGCCCATGAGGCCCACGTCCTCGGCGGGGAGGTCCAGCTCCGCCAGGCCCCACACCTGGATGGCCTCTTTTTTGGCCTTGAGCTTGGCTTTGAAGGAGGGCACCCGGGGCTCGTTGATTTCCTTGACCACGGAGACCACTGCAGGCAGATCTACGGCCACCGCGTCGTAGCCGTGGTCCAGGAGGCGCTCCACTTCCAGGGTGTTATCGTCGCTGAAGGTGAGCTTGCGAGCCCAGGCCGCGTAGGGGATACCCATGATGGTGGCCAGCATGGGCCCCACCTGGGCGGTGTCCCCGTCGATGGCCTGCTTGCCCGTGAAAATCAGGTCCGCGCCCCCCAGTTTCTCAATGGCTTTGGCCAGGGTGAGGGCCGTGGCCCAGGTGTCCGCCCCCGCGAAGGCCCGATCCGAGATGAGCACCGCGGCATCCGCGCCATAACCCATTGCCTCCCGGAGGGCCTCCTCGGCCTGAGGCGGCCCCATGGTGAGGAGCGTCACCACGCCCCCCTGGGAGTCCTTGACCCGCAGCCCCTCCTCCAGGGCATACAAATCAAAGGGGTTGATGATGGACTTGATGCCCTCCCGCTTGAGGGTGTGGGTCTCCGGGTCCAGGCGGACTTCCTGGGTTTCGGGAACTTGTTTGATGCAGACGATGATTTTCAGCATAAGCGCATGGGAAGATGGGAGAGGGGGCTAAGGGGCGCGGCCCCTTACCCCCTCCCCCACACCCCCTCCCCCAATCCCTTAAGGCCATTTTTCCCCGGGGAAGTCGGAGCCTCAGGCTCCGCCTTCCCCGGGCCCCATGCGGGTTGGGAGGGGGGTGTGGGGGGAGGGCAGGGGGGTCACCCCCCTGGCCCTCCCCCCACGTTCTTTTCTTTGGATTCTGATGCCACAGGCATCTGAATCCAAAGAAAAAACGTCTATTTCTTTTTGGAGTATTCTTTATTCAAGGCCAGGCCGATGATATTGCGCATGACCTGGTTGGTGCCTTCGAAGATCTGGAGGATCTTGGCGTCCCGCATCATCTTTTCCACGGGGTATTCCCGCATATAGCCGTGGCCCCCCATGACCTGCACCGCGTCCACCGTGACTTCCATGGCCATATCGGTGGGGAAGAGCTTGGCCATGGCCGCCGGTTTGGTGAAGTCTTTGGCGCCGGAGTCGATGTAGCGGGCCACCGCGTACACCAGAGCCCGGGCGGCTTCGAGTTTGGTGGCCATGTCCGCCAGCATGTGCTGTATGGCCTGGAAGGCAATGATGGGATGCTCGAACTGGTGGCGCTCCTTGGCGAAGCTGGCGGCTTCGTCCAGAGCGCTCTGGGCCAGGCCCAAGGCCAAGGCCCCGGCTCCGGGGCGGGCCTGGTCCAGGGTCCGCATGGTGACGATGAAGCCCAGGCCCTCACGCCCCAAAAGGCGGTCTTTGGGAAGGCGCACGTCCTCCATGACGATCTCCCGGGTGACGGAGGCCCTGATACCCATCTTTTTTTCTTGTTTGCCGAAGCTGACGCCGGGGTCATTCTTTTCCACCACGAAGGCGCTGGCCCCCCGGGCGCCCTTGGCCTTGTCGGTGAGGGCAATGACTATGTTGACCTCGGCCTCCCCGGCGTTGGTGATCCACTGCTTGGTGCCGTTCAGCACATAGTGGTCGCCGTCTTTAGCGGCAGTGGCCGCAATAGCCCCGGCGTCGCTCCCGGCCTGGGCTTCGGTTAAGGCGAAGGCCGCCAGGGTTTCACCCTGGGCCAGAGCAGGCAGGTACTTTTGTTTCTGCTCGTCTGTGCCATAGAGCAAGAGAGGGTAGGCCCCCAGGAAGCTGGCCGCGTAGGTGGTGGCCACCCCCACGCAGCCCTCGGCCAGGGCCTCGAGGACCAGCACGTTTTCCATACACCCCATACCCAGGCCCCCATAGGCTTCGGGGATGATGGTGCCGCAGAGGTCGGCTTGGGCCAGGTCCTTCAGGATATCCCAGGGGAAAATCTCCTGTTCGTCAAGCTCAGCCCGAACCGGCTTGATGCGCTCCTCGGTGATCTGGCGGGCCAGATCCCGAAGCATCTGCTGCTCTTCGGTCAGCAAGTAGTCCATGCTTACCCCGACTTTATTGATATTGAGGGAGGGGGCCAGGGGTCACGGACCCCTGCCCCCTCCCTCAAGCTCCCTCCCCCAACCCCTTAACGGGGGGTGGGAGGGGAGTGTGAGGGGAGGGCGGGGGATTAGCAATCCCCCGGCCCTCCCCTCAAAAAATTACTCCGCCGCCTCCGGCAGCACCAGCCGCCCCTTGTAATAGCCGCAACCCGGGCAGACCCGGTGGGGCAGGCGGGGCTCGTTGCACTTGGGACAGACCGAAAGGTTCGGCAGGGTGACGCGGTCGTGGGACCGCCGTTTGTTCCGGCGGGAAATGGAGTGTCGGCGCTTGGGTAACGGCACGATGCTCTCCTTTAAAGCTTGATTTTTTTCAAAACGGCAAAGGGGGAAGTGGACTCCTCCGCCGGGCACGAGCAGGTTTCTTGATTGAGGTCGACGCCGCAGTGGGGGCAAATTCCCCGACAGTTCTCGGAACACAGGGGCTTCAAGGGAAGCGTCAGGAGGACCTGCTCCCTGAGGATTTTTTCCAGGTCCACGGCCTCACCCGTGTAAAAATCCACGTCAAGGTCGGCCTGAGTCAACTCCTGTTCTATCTCGCCCATCGGCGCCGGACCGGGGGCGAGCAACACGTCGAAGTCAGTCGCCACCGGGTAGTTAAATGGGGTCAGACACCGGCTGCAGCTCAGGTTCAGCGTGCCTTCGAGCCGCCCCCGCACCAAGACGTCGTGGCCATGCTTCTCAAGGTGGACCCGAGCGTCCATATTTCCCGGCCCGGCGAATTCCAGGTCGTGGTCGTCCTCTTGCCAGCGGCTGAACCACTCCTCCCCAAAAGACAGTTCAAAGTCTAAACCGACTTCGGAGATGCGGGGGACGCTGATTTGCAGGGCTAAATTATGCATGACTGACCGGGCGGAAATACATTGCCCTAAACTTATATATTTTAACCAACCCTTTTTTTGTGTCAAGCGCTCTCAGAACCATTGCCCGGGAGGCCCAGTCTCCACCAGGAGAGAGCTCATCCGGTCAGCCCCTGCTTTTTTCAACTAATTGTTATTGCAACTCAGTAAAAATAAGATAAACTTCCTGTCATATTTGACCCCTGGCTGACCCAGCCGGCTCCGGACCCCAGAGCGCCAGGAGCTTCAGGTTCAGCCTGGCCTCTGGACCGGCAATGACACCTCACCGTTTCCGGGCCTCACTCCCGCCCAGGTTCTGCGGTCTTCGGGTCTTCAATTATACGTCAAAGAAAGGAAAACACGGGTCGGATAGACCTCCATAAAAAACCGCCCATGATTATCGCCTTCATCGGCCAGCCTAACTGCGGCAAGAGCACCATTTTTAATTATTTTTCCGGCTATAAGGCCATGGTCTCCAACTTTCCCGGCACCACGGTGACCTACACCACCAGCCAGGTGGTCCACCGGGGGGAGGCGATCACCTGCGTGGACCTCCCCGGGGTCTATTCTCTTACCTCCAGCGACCCGGCGGAACTGGAGGCCCGCAATTACCTCCTCCAGGAGAAAGCGGACGTCATCGTCAATGTTATCGACGCCTCGCTCCTGTCCCGGAGTTTGGAGCTCACCCTGGAGCTCATGAGCCTGGAGCGCCCCCTGGTGGTGGCCCTGAACATGATGGACGAGGCCCACCGCAAGGGCATCCGCATCAACACCTTTAAGCTCGCCGAACTATTAAACGCGCCGGTGGTCCCCACCATCGCTTCCCGGGGCACGGGCCTCATTGAACTCCTGGAGGCCGCCGTGCAGGCAGGCCGCAGCCGGCTGCCTCCGGCCCAGGTCATCTTCAGCCGGGACGTCGAAGAAGAAATCGCCGAGTTGAGCGACCAGCTCGAGGTGCGGATGGCCCAGGACCTGCGCCTCCCCTGGCGTTTCTTTTTAATAAAACTCCTGGAAGACGACCCCCACCTCCTGGAGGAAGTGGGCCGGCGGGACCCCAGCATCCTCCATCTG
This sequence comes from uncultured Syntrophobacterales bacterium, assembly GCA_965602785.1. GTDB lineage: Bacteria > Desulfobacterota > Desulfobaccia > Desulfobaccales > 0-14-0-80-60-11 > JBGSLA01. Next base: position 4,122 of record CBFDAH010000050.1, on the reverse strand, counting down.
GTGAAGAATCACCAGAAAATCCTCGCCCAAAGCCACGGCCGCCCCCCCGAGCTGGTCATTTCCTCGGAGCGCCACGCCCTGGCCGTCAACCTCTTCGAGCAGGTGGGCAAAGTCACCCCGGCTACCAAGCCCGGCTGGCGGGACCGCCTGGACCAGATAGCCACCCACAAAGTCTGGGGCTACGTGGTGCTGGTGATCATCCTGGGGATTTTCTTCCAGGTGGTTTTCACCTTCGGGCAGCAGGCCGAAAACTTCCTCATGGGCTACTTCGTACTGGCCCAGAAGCTGGCCCGGGAATGGCTGGGCCCCGGCACCCTGTCCTATTACCTCCTGGGGGAAGGCTTGTTCATGGGGATTTTCGGCGGGGTGGCCATCGTACTGCCCTACCTGGTGCCCTTCCTCCTGGGGCTGGCGCTATTAGAAGACAGCGGTTATTTGCCTCGGGTGGCCTTTCTCATGGACAACCTCATGCACCGCCTGGGGCTGCACGGCAAATCCATCATCCCTTTCATCCTGGGGTACGGTTGCAGTGTCCCCGCGGTGATGGCCACCAGGATTCTCGAAAGCCCCCGGGACCGGTTCGTGGTATCGCTGTTGGCCATCCTCATCCCCTGTTCGGCCCGCTCCGTGCTCATCTTTGCCTTGGTGGCCTATGCCATCGGACCCTACTACGCCCTGGGGGTGTACTTTTTCAACCTGGTGGTCATCGCGGCCTTAGGAAAGCTCTCCACCTTGCTCCTGCCGGAGATTTCCCCGGGTCTCCTCATGGAGATTCCCGAATACCGCCGGCCCACCTGGAGTAATGTACTGCAAAAATCCTGGCGCAGCCTCAAAGACTTCGTGGTGGTGGCCTGGCCCATCCTCATCGTCGGCAGCGTGGTCCTGAGCCTCCTCAAATACTATGGCCTGGAGATTTACCTGAACCTGGCCCTGTCGCCTCTCACCTCGCTCTTGGGTCTCCCCATCGCAGTGGGCACCACCCTGATTTTCGGCATCATGCGCAAGGAATTGTCCCTGGTGATGCTGGGCGAGGCCCTGGGGACCACTCAAATCCAGACCGTCCTCACCCATACCCAGCTCCTCACCTTCACCATTTTTGTACTCTTTTACATCCCCTGCGCCTCCACCATCGCGGCCTTAAGCCGGGAGATCGGCTGGCGGGGCGCCGCCGCCGCGGTGTTGGCCTCTCTCACCCTCGCCCTGGCCCTGGGGCTCCTTACCCGAGCGCTTGGTATATTCATGTTTTGATATTTTTTATTAAATATGTAATAAGTATCATAGGAGAGTCTATGCCATATCGTCGCTCGATTAATGATATTGTTGAAATAGTGAAAGACGCCAAGGACCGGGGTAAGGGCTGTAATCTCTTGATCGGCGCTGGCTGCTCCGTTACTGCCGGCGTTCCCTCGGCTGCTGGGTTTGTTAAAATCATAGAGGAAAAATACGACAGTGCCTACAGCCGTGCTAAAATCAAGACTTACCCTGCTTGCCTGGCGGAGCTCACCTTAAGCCAGCGTCGCGACCTTATTGCCTCCTATGTGGATGCAGCCCAAATAAATTGGGCCCATATCTGCATGGCTCTATTGATCAAGTCCGGTTATGTTGATCGGGTCCTGACCACTAATTTTGATTTGCTGGCAGTAAGGGCTTGTGCGCTTCTTGGAGAGTTTCCCGCCATCTATGATTTTGCCGCCTCCCAGCTTTTCAAACCCGCGGATATTCCTGATAAGGCCGTTTTTTATCTTCACGGCCAGCGCACCGGCTTCATTCTCATCAACACCGAGGCAGATTTTCACCAGCATTTGGGTCTGCTCGGGCCGGTATTTGAAGACGCCGGTCGCGGCCAGGTTTGGATTGTGGTGGGCTACAGCGGCGAAAGCGATCCGGTATTCGAGCACTTGGCCGGTGTGCCCCTGTTCGACAAAGGCCTCTTCTGGATCGGCTATAAAAACAGTGAGCCTGCCAGGCATGTGAGGGATAGATTGCTACATCCAGGGAAAGGTGCATTCTTCACCAGCGGCTTCGATGCCGATGCTTTTTTTATCACCTTAACCCAAAAACTGGAAATCTTTCCCCCAGATTTCATAAGGAAACCTTTTACTCACTTGGACCAGTCATTTGCATTGCTCACCCCATACCCCATTCCAGGACAATCTGCCGCCGAGGGTGTGACGCATACTCCCCGGAGCTGGATTAAGAATGCCATTCAACAATATGAAGATAAAGTGGTTCTTGATGTATCAGGTGAAGTTTCTGGAGAAGTTCTTGATACCCCCGGCTTTCTCAATGTTGCTGCCAACTTCCTCATGATGGCTGGTAAATATGATGCTGTTGTGGGTCTAAAGGAACATTACGAGAAAACCCCCTCCCCTGAACTGGCCGAAACCCTGGCCTGGGCCTTCATCATGCAAGCCAACACCCTAAATGATCAGGCCAAAACCAAAGACAGATCGGAGGCCGACCAACTCTGGCAACTTGCCGGTGATAAATGCCAGGCTGCTCTGGAGATCAAGCCGGACTTGCATGCGGCCCTCAATAATTGGGGCCTCACCCTGTATAGACAAGCCATCACCAAGTCAGGGGACGAGGCCGACCGACTCCTCCAACTCGCCGGTGACAAATATCAGGCCGCCCTCCAGATCAAGTCGGACAAACATGAGGCTCTCAACAACTGGGGCATCGCCCTGGGAGACCAGGCCAAAACCAAAGCTGGACCGGAAGCTGACCAACTCTGGCAACTCGCCGGTGAAAAATATCAAGCCGTCCTAGAGATCAAGCCGAACTTGCATGAGGCCCTCAATAACTGGGGCAACGACTTGTACAACCAGGCCAAAACCAAAGACGGCCCCGAGGCTGACCGACTCTGGCAACTCGCCGGTGAAAAATATCAAGCCGCCCTAGCGATCAAGCCGAACTTGCATGAGGCCCTCTACAACTGGGGCTCCGCCCTATCCGATCAGGCCAAAACCAAGTCCGGGGACGAGGCCGACCGACTCTTCCAACTTGCCGGCGAAAAATACCAGGCCGCTATAGAAATCAAGCCGGACATGCATGTGGCCCCGAATAATTGGGGCCTCGCCCTTTTGAATCAGGCCCAGAAAAAATCCGGCCATGAGGCCGACCAACTTTTTGACCAGAGTTTGGAAAAACTATCCCGGGCAGAGGCGATTAAGCCGGGAAGTGGCTCTTATAACCTGGCCTGCCTCTCTGCTTTGCGAGGGAATGCCGAAGAGTGCCGCACATGGTTGCAAAAGGCCAAGCAGTATGGCACCTTACCATATTTAGCCCATCTCCAGAGCGATTCAGACCTGGACCGCGTGCGAGAACAGTCCTGGTTCCAAGAATTTCTCGAAACCCTCTCCTAAATCCTTACCCAAAAGTTTACCGGCAGCACGGTTCCCTCACCCTCGCCCCGGCCCTGGGGCTCCTTACCCGAGCCTTTGGCACATTCATTTTTTTAGTCGGCTCCCTGCATGTAACAAACCCTCAGGGCCGGCTCAGGATTTCCATGGCCATGACCTCCGATTTTTCCTGAGAAGTAAGTAAATTTTCTTTGACATCATCCGGGAATCATGGTAGCGGGGAAATATGTAATAATGGTTGAAATGTCCTAATTATGAGGGAACGGCCATGGCACGGCCGCCTGAAATTCCCATCATCCTCCCACCGCTCCGCGTCAGGGAGAGTTCCGACAGCCCTTCAGGGAAGCTTGAACCCTGAAGGGCTTCTGTGTTTTAGACTTCCAACCGGATTTTTTTCACCATAATCTATTCAATCAAAGTGTTTATTAACACAAAGAGGGAGGTTGGCTATGTCTGTTAAATGGGAATGGTGGCATACGGCAGGTGCGAGTGTACTCCTCGTGGCTATTTTTTTAGTCGGGTGGCTGGTTCCATCTAAATTTATTGCTTTTTTGTTTAACTTGGTATTCCTTGTCATTTTTACAGGGCTTGTCGGTCATGGAATAACGGGCTGTTTTTTGGGAGTTCTAATTGACGAGCGCTTTAAAATGAGTCTTTCCAGAATGCAATTGTTCTTATGGACGGTAGTTATACTTTCTGGATACTTAACGGCAGCACTTGCGAATCTTTCGGCTGGACAAGCTAATCCTTTATCCATAGC
>CBFDAH010000049.1:0-17206 GCA_965602785.1 uncultured Syntrophobacterales bacterium | reverse complement strand
CCAGCACCAGGAAAAGATATCGCCAGCAGCCATCCTTAGCTTTTGTCGACATAGTTTTCCCCCCTCAATTCACCCCTTCCACACTTTAGCCTTCTGTGCACTCCGTCTTCATGAGCTTCGGCTTTTAGGCAAGGTTCCGGGTCCTCCCCACCCGGATCTCCAGTTAAATACTGGACTTGGTCCGCTCCATCCCCTTGATCACTTCAATGCCCCTACCCGGTTTGGAGGTCGTCATGGGGACGCTCGCCACTTGTGGCCTGGGAAGGTTGACCAATTGTGAGGTGACCACTCCACCGGTAGAGGCCGTTTCCAGATTGTTGCGACTCCTGAGAGCCAGGCGGATTTTCCCCTGGTGACTGGCCAGGTTCAGGGTCTCTCCCTGATCCGGGGCCACTTCCAGGGTAACGGTGTTCACCACCACCGGTTTCTGGTCTTGTTGCTGCTGCTCCCAGATCTGTCCGGTGGAGAGGACCACGATGTTCTGTAAAAAGACTTTGGAATACTGCTCTTCGGACTGGTTCGGCACCGCGATACTCATTAGCACGTCCACATGATCCCCGGGTTTGACAAACCCGGCCACTCCCGAAACGTCGTCCACCCGCACGGTCATGGCTCGTTTGCCATCGCTCAACAGACCCCCCAGTCCTGCAGCCGTGCCTTCCGGCGCCAGCTTGTTCATGAGGATGGGCTCCCCCCGGTTCAGGGGCATAATAACCACCCGATCCTTGACCGCGTCAAACGTGGCAGGCGCCCCCTGAGGGACCAACTCCTTGGGCCAGGTCACGTTTTTCACATGGGAAGGAGTCAGGGCCGTGCCCGGGCTGATTTCCGCGGAGGCCACCAGCACCCGGGCCGTGGGCTTTTTCACCACCCGGGTCTTCGTGGTGACGTACCGATGAATGCTCACGGTGGCCACGAGACCAGCCACCACTGCCAAAACGATATAAAGCACTCCTTTGGGTAACTTCATGGCTCACTCACTCGCATTTCATAATGGTTGGTCTAAATGGGTACTGTCGCCATTTCCCGTTAACAGACCTCCCCAAGGTCGCCGGGAGGCTGACATGTCACCCGATCAATAAGGCCGCTTCCCGCCTGCCTGGTCAGCGAAACGGGTTTGTGCACCAAGGTTATGGTATAGGTGGCGTTAGGCTTCGGACATTGGACACTTTCCTGGACCACCTGCTGCAGGGGGGATATGAGGTTCAATAAAGGCACACAGGGGGAGCTGCGGGGGGAGCGGTACATGACACCGTCCCGGGCTCCTGCCCCGGAAACTTCAACGTCGATGAAGCTGAGTTGCCGATTGTGGTTGGCCTGGATGACTACGAGGATGAAAATGAAAAAAAGCCAGAGGATCAGGGCAAACTCCACTACGGGAAATTCCTTGGTTTTTCTCACCCTGTTCCCACTTCGGCTTTGTCTCATGGCTTATCCTCTATCCTCCCCGCCAAAAGAGCACCACCATGCCGAGAGCAATGGCCACCCCATAGGGGATGCCCTTGACCTCTGCCTTGGGGGCCGGTCCCGGAGATAAGCCCGTCGGTCGAACGAGAATCCAGCTAATCAGATAGGACCAGCCCTGGCGGATCTTGACCCACAGGAGGCCCTTATAGAGGAGCACCCCCAGGGCAACGAGTCCTCCGGCAATAGCCATGTAGATGAACAACATCAGGGTGAGGCTTGGCCCCAGCCAGGCTCCTAACGCGGCCAAGGCCTTTACATCCCCGGCTCCCATGCTCCTCATGAGATACAGGGGGAACAAGAGGAAGAACCCCAGGGCCAAGCCCAAAAAGGCACTCCCTACTCCGTTCCAGCCGTAAAAAGCAGCTTGAAACAGGAGACCGGCCAGAGCGGCGCCAAACGTAAGATAATTGGGAATACGGTAGGTTCGGAGGTCACCCCAGGCGATCCATAAAGCTATTGCCAACGGCAACAATAAGTGTGCCTGGGATGCCAGCCAGACGGAAATGTTGTTCAGGTAGTTGACCACGGCCTCCCCCTCCGTTAGGCCTCCAGGTCCTAGGGCCCCCGTTTCAGGCCCACAAGACGATACGGGAAAACGTCAAGACAGCCAGGGACATGGCCAGGGCCAGGATTATGGCCTGGCAGAAGGAATAAGTGGTCCCTCCTTTAGCTGTTCCCATGGCAACCTCCCTTTCTCCTGCGCCGTAAAGGCGTCCTCGTCCTAAAGTGCGGCAATGGCCCGGCAGGGGCTTGGGCCGGGCCATTACCTTGGCGAACATGGTTACGATTGCAGCCAGGGGCTGCTACCTGCCGGGAGTTTGGAGATCAGCTGCCCAACCCCGTCTGGGCCCGGGTGAAAACCCCACCAACCGCACCGGACAAGGCCTGAAGGGCTAACACCAGTGCGATGGCAATAAAAGCTACCAGAAGGGAGTATTCTGTAAGGCCGGCGCCCGATGTGTCGCTTAAAAACTGCCGCACCATCTCCATCGGTCACCTCCAGCTGGGGCCCCACGGTCCGGGGCTAAACTCTCTTTACTCCCGGGTTCTCTGTTTAACCGCTTAACTGGGGGTCATCGCAGTGGTGGCAGAGGTCAAGGTGGTTGTGATACCACCTGTCAGCAACTGAATGGTCGCGATCAGGGCCACGCCGATGAGGGCCACCAACAGAGCATACTCCACCATGCCGGCGCCAGACTCATCCTTGAAAAAATTGCGAATCCTTTCCATTTCCATTTCCTCCATTATGTTTTTTTATTGCCGAGCTAAATTAATTGGTTGTTTCTAACTGCGAGAACCAGGCAATAAACCAGACTGGTATCCCGCACCTGCATCATTGTTTTCCTTGCCTTAAATTTTCCCCGGATGATTCCTCCTTTCTTCGAAACGTTTGTAACTTTCTTTAACCATCATCCAAAAAGTGTGCCATTTTGTTTAACTTTCTTAGATTTAAATAGAATCTTGTTCTTAAAGATGAGAGATAAGATAAGAAAATGCCATGGCATTCAGGTTTCATGCCGATGACCTGGGTGGGGTCTCCAAGGAGTTTTCCCGGAAAGGTCTCCCAGGTATATTCTTAGAAAGTTCTAAGGATATATATTAGTTACTCAGATTAAGGTTATTTTATTGAAAAATGATAAGATTGCTTGTTCGTACAATTAATTTATTGTTTGATAAGAATTTACGACCGGCTGATGCTGTGTTTCTTCAGGAGGGCATACAGGCGGGGCTGAGAAAGGGAGGAAATACGGCAGGCTTCTTTGAGGTCGTTGTTGGAAATGGACATGAGTTCCTGGAGGTACTGCCTCTCGGCTTGGGCCACGGTGGCTTCCCGAAAATCCCGGAGCTTGGGGAGTCCCATGCCGTTAGCCGCGGCCACGGTCAGGTCGGTCTCCGGGGCCTCCCGGCTCATGGCGTGGCGAGCCGCCTGGATCCGGATGTAGCTGGGCAGGTGGTTGGGATAGATGGTGGGTTCATGCCGGGCTGCCGCCAGAGCCCGGTCCAGGGCGTTTATCAGTTCCCGGACATTCCCGGGCCAGTCGTAGGCCAGAAGGGACTCGAAAAACTCCGGGGCGATGCCCTTCTGAGCGATGCCATAAGATTCGCAAAGTTTGCCGGTGTGGAACAGCACCAGGTCTTTGACATCTTCCAGGCGCTCCCACAGGGGCGGCAGGTTGAGGCTAAGAGTGCGTAACCGGAAGAGGAGATCTTGCCGGAAGCCGCCCTCCTCCACCAGGCGGTCCAGATGCCGGTTGGTGGCGGCTACCAGCCTGAAGTTGCTCTCCACCTCCTGGCGTGCCCCCAGGGGGCGGAAGCGCTTTTCCTGGAGCACTCTCAGAAAAGCCTTCTGCATGATGATGGGCAGCTCCCCGACTTCGTCCAGAAAGAGGGTGCCGCCGTCGGCCTGTTTGATGAGGCCCACCTGGGCCTTGTCCGCGCCGGTGAAGGCTCCCTTCTCGTAGCCGAAGAGGGCGCTTTCCACCAGGGATTCGGTAAGCGCGGCGCAATCCACCACCACAAAGTTCTTGCCAGCCCGTCCGCTGTTGTTGTGTATGGCCCGGGCGAAAAGCTCTTTGCCGGTCCCGGTCTCGCCGTAAATGAGCACGTTGGCGTCGCTGTCCGCGGCTTGGGCCAAAAGGTCGTAGCACTCCCGCATCTTGGGGCTGTGCCCCACAATGCCCTCGAGCTTTAGAGCCACCAAGGGCTTCTTGGCCTTCTTCTCTTCCCGGTATTGGAGGGCCCGCACCAGCGGCAAGGTCATGCGCTTGATGGAGGACTGCTTTTCGATATAGTCCCAGGCGCCGTTGACAATGGCCAACTCCGCCCCGTCCGGATCGCCGGCCCCGGTGATGATGATGACTTCGGGGGCATCGCTGAGTTCCCGAATCTTGGGTAAAGCCGACAGGCCGCTGCCGTCCGGCATACGCACATCCAGGAAAACCACATCAAAGGGGCCGGAGAGGGCATCCGCAAGCCCCTGGCTCAGGCTATGGGCGACCTTCACCCCATGGCCCATATCTGTGACCATGTCTGACAACATCTCACAGAACATCTGATCGTCGTCAATAATCAGTACCTTGCCCATGGCAAGCTCCCTACTTTCTTGAGGTGACGATGATGTAGCCGACCACACCATTTCCTCACTTTCCCCCAGATGTTCCCGGGCGGGACCGATTTTTTAAAAAGAAACCCCGCGCCATCAGGCCCGGCTTTCGGACTCCGGGGGAGTCTTTTCACCCAGGGCCCTGCTGATGGCGGTGGTCAGCTCACTAATGGACAAAGGCTTCATGATATATTCCCGAATGCCCATCTCTCTGGCCTTTTCCGGGGTCACGAGTTCGGAGAAACCGGTGCATAGAATAATGGGCAGGTCGGGACGCAGGGAAAGAAGCTCGCTGGTCAGCTCCAGACCGGTCAACTGAGGCATGGTCTGGTCAGTGATGACCAAATCTATGGCCTCGGGGTCACGCCGGAATAAATCCAAGGCCTCCGGGGCGCTGGTGGTGGCTGTCACCCGGAACCCCAGGCTCTCCAGGATTTCCCGCCACATGTCTACCAGCCATTCCTCGTCATCCACGAAGAGGAGGCGTTCCTGGCCCAGTTCCACGGCCGCGCCCTCGGTGGTGACCGTTGTCTCGGCCACTTCCACCCGGGGGAGATAGACCCGGAATTCCGTTCCTTTGCCCGGTCGGCTCTGTACCGTAATGGCCCCTTCGTGGGCTTTAACGATGCCGTGCACCACGGTCAGGCCCATGCCGGTCCCCTCCCCCGGCTTCTTGGTGGTGAAGAAGGGGTCGAAGATCTTCTCCATGACGTTCCGATCCATGCCGCAGCCGGTGTCTCTGATGCTCAACTTGAGGTAAGGCCCCGGCGAGACGCCGTGGATTTGAGAAGCATCCTTGTCTTTCAGGTTCACCGGCTTGACGGACACCTCCAGAAGACCGCCTTTGTCCCGCATGGCGTGCGCCGCGTTGGCGCACAGATTGAAAACGACCTGGTGAAGCTGGGTGGAGTCTGCCAGGGTGGTATCCTGTTCTTCCTCCAGTTTTATCTTGAGTTCGATGGTGGTGGGCAACGTGGCCCGGAGCATGTTCAGGGCTTCCCTGATGATGGAGCTCATATGCACAGGCCGGCGCTCCTGGGAACTCGGACGGCTGAAGGCCAGGATCTGGCTGACCAACTCCTTACCCCGTTTGCCGGCCTTGAGCACCTGCTGCAGCCGGCGCTTTAAGCCATCGCCCTCCTTGAGGCCCATGAGGGCCATCTCGGTATAGCCCAGCATTACCCCCAGGATGTTGTTGAAGTCGTGGGCGATGCCCCCGGCCAGGCTGCCGATGGCGTCCATGCGCTGGGAGTGGCGGAGCTGGGCCTCGATCTGGGGGCGCAACTCTTCGGCTTGCTTACGCTCCGTGACGTCCTGGAGCACGATGTCAGTGTACAGGGCCCGGCCGTTGGAATCGCAAGTGATATAGCCGCTTTCCTGGAGCCATATGACCCGGCCGTCCTTGGTTTTAACCCGGTACTCCCGTACGTAGGTGTGGTCAGTGCCCAGAGCCTGGAGGTAAACCTTGCGGGCCGCCTTCTGGTCTTCTGGCAGTACCATCTGGTCATGCCATAGACTCCGTCCGGAGGCAAACTCTTGCCTGGAGTAGCCCACCAGGTTTTCTATTTTGTTTTCCAGGAAGTCCACAGCCCCGTCTGGATAGAGGCGGCCCATCAGCACCGGTAGATTGTCCACCACGAGGCGCAGACGCTCCTGACTGTCCTTCAAGGCCTCCTCGGTATGGCGCTGGCCTGTGATGTCCAGGGCTCTGAAGATCACCCCCACCGTTTCCCCGGTTTTCGTATCGTTCAAGGGGGAGGTTAACAGGTCCACCCAGCCTTGCGTGGCCCCCGGAGCAATGCTTTTCGGGACCACCTCCCGGGAGGGCTTCCCGCTGATCAAGGTTTTCATGGCGGGGCAGACCTGACAAGGCTCTTTGGCCCCGTGAATTACGGCATGGCAGGTTTTCCCCACCAGGGGGAGATCATGGATAAACCACTTTTCCAGGGTGGAGTTGACCTTGAGAAAAGTGAGGTCCTGGTCCAGGACGGCAATGCCCTCCTCCACCGTGGCCATAACCCCCTCGAGGACAGCTTGCTGTTCTTGGATGGCAATCTGGGCCCGCTTCAGTAAGGTGTGGTCGTGGATGACTACGAGTCCTCCATTCACTTCTCCGGCTTCATCCAGGATCGGCGTATAGTACCCGGAAAAATACCCTTCCGACCCGGACGGAGTAAGCTTGTGGAGCTGATCCTGATTGAGAAAATGCTTCGGTCGTCCGGAACCCAGGAAGGGGCTTTCCCTCTGGGTCTCTTGGAGGAGGGGCAGCACTTCGCAGAGGTTCTTGTTCAGGACCTTCTTGCGGGGGAGGCCGGTGAGGCGCTCCATGGTGGGGTTCCACAGGTCGATGCTCAAGTCCTGGTCAAACTCCACCACCCCATCATTGCTGGTTCTGACGATTTTCTCAAAGGAGTCTTTTTCCCGCTGAATCCCCTGGCTCAATTGCTGGTGTTCGGCCGTAAAGAGGAGAATTCGCCCTAAGAGCTGCTCCACCAGGGTGCGGTATTGTTCTTCAGCCTGCAGCCGGGAGGTCTCGGACTGTTTAAGTTCGGTAATGTCGGAGGCCACCACTTCCATGTAATCGAGGTCGGCGTAGATACGGCCGGAGAAGAGGAGCTGCGCGGTAGAACCATCGCGGCGGAAAAAACTGGCCTCAAAGTTTTGGAGCTGTCCATTTTCCACCTGATCCAGCAGGCGCTCGTGGGTATCCGCCTCCACGTAATGTTCCCGGGGCACAAACTCCTGGAGAAAATCCTCTTTGCCGGGATAGCCGAACATTTGGGCCAGACGGTCATTGCACTCCAGAATCGCCCCATCGCTGGGACGGTACCGGAACACCCCCACCTGTTCGTTGTCGAAGATGCTGCGGTAACGCTCCTCGCATTCCTGAAGGATTTCCTCCAGCCGCTGGCGCTCGCTGATGTCGAGAACCACGCTGAGGATGTTTTTCTCCCCCGCCATGTCCATCACCCGGGAATGCGTCTCCACGGGGAAGGAAGAGCCGTCTTTGCGCCGGTGGGCAGATGTGATGACAGTCTCTCCTTGGGAAATGAGCTCTTGGCGCTGGTCCTTGACAAGCTTGGCGTACTCGGGAAGTTCAAGATCACGCCAGTTGCGCCCGAGCAGCTCGTCTTCAGAGAAGCCCGTGGCTTGGCAGGCCGGATGGTTGACGGAGGTGATGGTGCCCTTCAGATCCTGGATGAAAATGGCATAAGGAGAGGAGTCCAGCATCTGGGTTTTGAGGGCCAGATGGCTTTCGACCTGGCTCAACTCCTTTTTCAGGCGTAAATGTGCCAACCCCTGGCCGATGCCGGAGGATAGGATCCTTAGGAACTCCCGCTCATCGGTGGAAAAGGTCGCAGTCCCCGAGGCATAGAGCGTCAGGGCTCCAAATATGCGGCCTTGGTGACTCAGGGGGAGGGCGAGGCAGGAGGTCAAGCCTAAAGCCTCCGCCACTTCCTCCCAGAAGGCGCAGGAGGGCTCGGATTGGATGTCAGGGCAGAAGACTGGCTGGTTGCTGCGGATAGCGGCCCCGGTGGGGTCAAGCTTGGGGTCTTCCTCAGCCCAGGTGCGGGGGAGGCGGTCTATCAGTCCCAGGGCAAGACCGGCCTGGGCCACCGGGCGAATGTTTTTCGACTCATCGTCCTCGGCGAGTCCTATCCAGGCCAAAGGATAGCCGCCCACCTCCACCAGGAGTCGACAGGTTTCTTGCAGAAAGGATTGTTCTTGAGTAGCTTGGGCCAGGGTGACATGGCACCCCCTGATCAGAGCCAGGGCGCGCTGTGCCCACCCGTCCCAGTTATATGAATGGGGAACGAGTTTCATGTCACCTTCATTAAATGGCAGGACAAGTTGCGCCCTTTGGACCACCGGGTCTTCTTTTTCAAGACCGGAGGGTTTTTTCCTTTGAGGGATTTTCGGGTCCTTTTCATGACCCACGCGTCACCTTCTTGGTTAGGGTTTTCTAAAGCAAGATAAATGCCAGAGGAGAGAGTCCGACCCCTAAAGCAACCCTAACTAGGCGCTAACACGAGACAATGACGAGGTGAATTTTTGCTCCCTAAATATAATCTTAAATGGTTTTTCTTATCTAATCGAAACATGATATCTTTGTCAAGAAAAATTCTTGCAAAAGAATAAATTATTATTGTTAAGAAAATTAAGACAGGGTCCATTATTGAAAAACAAGAATGCCGTTTGCCGGCTGGAGTCAACAGTGATTCAGGACGTGGCGCCCATCTGGGTTCCGGTTCCCCAACCCCGCCGGTCTGGCCAGAATCATGAAGCGTCCGGCGGGAGTACAGGCGCCGTTTCTCCTGGGCTCCCCTCATTGGGGCTTATAGCACCCGGAAGAGCCCGGAGTTCATGGATAATCTCCTTGACTCCGGAAGGCGGAGGGGATAGCCTGGGGCCATGGCGTCGTTCTTCCTGGCCATTCCCACGTACTGGACGCACCCGGAAGGCCGTGGGAGAGAGGAGGTCTTTTTCGGGCACCCAACTCCCCTGGATACCGGGGGCACTCTAAGGCGCACCCTGGAAAGCCTTTCTCCCTTAGTGGGGCCGGAAGTCACCGTGGGGGTGGTGGCCGCGGCCACCTCGCCCGAACTCGCTCACCTTATAGAGGCTCGGGTCAGGGAAATTCTTACCTCCCCTCCCCTCCCCTTCCCGGTGGTCTTTTTTTCAGCCTCGCACCTGGAAGCGCTTCAGGACTTTGTTCGCCGCCAGGGGAACGAAGAGTGGGTATCCTTGTTGTCGCTTACCGGCTATGGCGCCATCCGCAACCTTACCCTGGTGTTGGCCAACCTCTATGGTGCGGATGTCCTGGTGAGCCTGGACGACGACGAGGTGATTGAGGACCAGGGCTTTCTGGTCAGAATTGCCGAAGCCCTGGCGGTCCTGGAAAAGCGCCACTCCATCTTTGGGCTGTCCGGGCCGTACGTCAACGCGGACGGCCATATCTTCCAACCGGAACCTGAGACTCCCTGGACTTTCTTCTGGCCCAAGGTACGCTGGATGAATGAGGCCTTTGACGGGCTTTTGGAAGCTGAGGAGCCCTTGCCTCTCACCCCACTGGGATTGGGGGGAAACCTCGTTCTGCCGGCCGCGCTGTTCCGCCGCCTCCCCTTCGACCCCTTCATTCCCCGGGGAGAAGACGTGGATTACGTCATGAATGCCCGCATGTGGGGCATTCCCTTTTATTTTGACAAGGACCTACAGGTCCTCCACCTGCCCCCGGAAACGTCCCACCCCACCTGGCTTTTCCTCCGGCAGGACCTGGTGCGCTTTGCCTACGCCCGCCGTAAGCTTTTGGAGCAGGAGCCCCGTCCGGGGCTGGTGCGGGTAACCGTCCAGGAACTCAGGCCGTACCCGGGTAACTTCCTGCTGGACGACCTGGAAGAACGGGCTTGCCAAAGCCATACCCTCCTGGCCCTGGAATATCTGGCCGAGGGCGACCCGGAAAATGCCCGGCAGACCCTGGAAAATTTACGCATCCTCCAGCAGGAGGCCCAGCGACCGGGAAACGTTTTCCTGACCTATCTGGACCTGGCGGCCCGCTGGCAGGAGCTCCAGACCTGGCTCGCCGAACCGGAGATGGCTGCGGAGGCCCGGAGGGTCGTTTGGGGGGAAGGGTGAACGGTCCGCCGCAGGTGGTTCAGCCGGAGCAGTGGGCGCGGGACGCCAACCTGCCGCCTCTGGGGCTTATCCCGACGGGCAGTCTGAACCTGGAGCAGGTCTTGGCCGTCAAGGCGGCGGAAGGCATCCCGGTCCACTTGGCCTTTCCCGTGGGCAGCCCCCGGGAGGCCAAAAACCTCAGGGGGCTCCTGGCCATTTTGTGGCCGCTGCAGGGCCGGTTACTGGATCGGGTGTGGATTGCCTTCGGAGGCAACCGCCTGGGGGCCCTGAGCCAATTGACAAAGGATTTTCCCGGCTTGACCATTTTCCCGGTCAGGCGTCACCTCCCTCCCGATCAACGTGAGGCTCCTTTAGGCAAGGGCGCCGCCATGCGAGCCTTCCTGTACCATCTCGTCGTCCGGGAAGGCCTTTCCCATCCCCGGGCGGTGGTGGAGTTTCTGGACGCAGACATCCGGCCCCCCTATTTCTCGCTTCCCTGGCTGGTGGACCCGGTGGGCGCCCTCCTCTGGTTCAAGAGGCTGGAAGCCGTCAAGGTCGTCTACCACCGCCCCCGGGGAGGCCGGTTGAACACCATGTTGCGCTCTCTTCTGGCCCTGTGCCCCCACCCCGGAGTGCAGGCCCTCCAGAAGCTGGCCTATCTTCTTTCCGGAGAAATGGCAGGGACTTTGAAGCTCTGGACCTCTCTGCCCTTTAAGAGCGGCTACGGCTTGGAAATTCTGGTCCTCCTGAGCTTTGCCCTCAACCGTCTGGGTCTGGACCCGGACTCTTTGGACCTGGAACACCTGGTGCAGGTATATGTGGGCCGGATGGACCACCGCCATGCGCCCCTCACCTCCACGACACGACAGCGGGGCCTGGATCAGATGGCGGGCAACGTCTTCTATACCCTTATGGAAGAGCTCCAGCGGGAGGGCATCCTGTCCTGGGGGTTCACCCCGGCAGGGCCCCCCACCCTGGACATCCCCCAGCCCGTGGGCCCGGACCAGGGAATTCCGGGCTGGCTCAGCGTGCCCTTGGGGGATGTGAGTCTCCCCCCCCTGAAGTCGCTGCCGGAAGTACAGCGGGTTATAAAGGAAGAATAACCCCGGGATTGGGGAACCTAGTGGCTGCATAAATCAGCGTAAGTTATTTCGAGTATCCTTATAAGATCAGGAACGCATAAAGGCCCCCTCAGAAAAAGGGTTATTTAGGTGGATTTTCAAACGGATAGACAAATCCCCCCTAACCCCCCTTTAAAAAAGGGGGGAATAAAAACCGCTTTTTATAATTCGCTAACTATTAGCAATTAAGTCTAGAAGCTATTGAAAAACCTAATTTTTCTGTCATCCTGAACGAAGTGAAGGATCTCAACTCCTTGAAAATTCGAGATTCTTCGCTTCGCTCAGAATGACATTTTGGGAGAATTGGAAGGTTTGCAATGGCTTTTAGTCGATGGGGAGAGAGGCCGGGAATCGCGGGCGCCTATCCTTCTCCCCCTGCCACTCAACAGATCTCCAGGGAATCGAGGCTTCGGGCGTCGATTTCCCCAAAGCTTGAGGGGTTTGTCGGCAAGTTTGGGGGGTGGGTGGGAAGCCGGTGACCCCCTGGCGGGACCCTCAAGAAAATTTTCCAATACCGGACCATTACAGGAATTCTCAAGGATCAAGAATTCATCATGCGAGTGGCCCAAATCGCCCCGCCCTGGATTCCCCTACCCCCGAAGGATTACGGGGGAACTGAGCTTATAGTGACCCACCTGGTGCAGGGACTGGTAGCCTCGGGGGTAGAGATCGTCCTGTTCGGGGCCCGGGACTCCACCCTGGAGATTCCTTGCCTGGGGCCCTATGCCCAGGCTTTCTGGCCGCCGGATAAGTTTTCCGAAAACCTGCACCTGTCCTATGCCTTCCGGCATCTCAAGGCCGACCCGTGCCAGGTGATCCATGCCCATCTGGAAAATGCCGCCGGTTTCTGGGCCCTGGCGGACGTGGCAACTCCCCTGGTCATCACCCTGCACACCCCCCTCACCCCCATCAAGGCGGACTATCTTCAGGAGTTTGCCGAGGCCCAGGTGGTGGCGGTGAGTGAGTTTCAATACCGTCAATTGGAATGGCACCCAGGGCGCCATCTTATCCGTCACGGCCTGGAGGTGGACGACTACCCCTTCCAGGCCAACAAAGAAGATTTTTTAGTCTTTCTCGGCCGCATCTACCCGGACAAGGGCTTGCACACCGCCATCCAATTGGCCCGGGAGGAGAAGGTGCGCCTGATTATCGCGGGCCCGGTCTTTTTCCCCGACCAGCCCTATTTTGACGCCCGTATCCGCCCCGAGCTGGACAGCGAAGTCGTCATTTACAATGGACCGGCGGATTTTGCCCATAAGGTAGACCTTCTCAAACGGGCCCGGGCCCTGATCACCCCCCTGGAGGTGGACGAGGCCTTTGGGTTGGTGATGCTGGAGGCCATGGCCTGTGGCACGCCGGTGTTGGCGTATAACCGGGGCGCCGTGCCGGAGGTGGTGCGCCACGGCGAAACCGGCTTTGTGGCGCACAGCTATGGGGAACTAAGGGACAGCCTGGCCCGAGTTTCCGAGATCGACCCGGGACACTGCCGGGAGCACGTGCGACAGAATTTTTCCCGGGAAGCCATGGTGAGCGGGTATCTCCAACTATACCGGTCCATCGGCTGACGGGTTTTTACTGCACATCAATTTAATGGAACGTAGACGCCCTCTCGAGCGTGGATCAAAAGGACACCCGAGGGGGCGAGTGTCCGACATCTGTTACCGTTTATGTTAGTGTTCAAGTAAGTTCAACCCCCGGCCGGACTTTACTTTTACAGCCAGCCGGTTTATCCTCAGAATAGCCCATGCTCATCAACCGCCTGGTGCTCAAATTAGGGTTGGTCCGGTTCGCCACCTCCCTGTTATTCATCCTCCTGGCCAGCGTTCTGAACCGCGTTCTTGTGGTGGAGCTTATGGTGCCGGCGGCTCTGGTCACCTTCAGCTTCGCCTTTCAGCACGTCATGACTCCGGTGGGGCTGGTAACCGGGTACACCTCCGACACCTACGCCCTGGCGGGCCGGCACCGCGCCCCCTACATCTGGGGGGGGATGTTGTTGAGTTTGGCCGTGATGCCGTTGTTTCCTTCCTGGGCTTTGGCTATGGGCGCCGACTCCCACAGCCGCGTCCTGCTCATCGAAGGGGTGGTGCTCTTCTCTCTTTTCGGGGTTGGCACCACCACGTCAGCCACGGCCATCAACGCCCTCCTGGTGGACCGCATCCCTGCCGGAGAGCGGGGTTCGGCCTTGACACTTTTGTGGATACTGACCCTGGGTGGCTTCATCGCGGGCTCTTTTCTCATCAGCTACGTTTATCCCGACCACGATCCCGTGTCGTTGAAGCGATTGTTCACCCTGGGCACCGTCCTGGCCCTGGTCATTACGATCTGGGGCGCTTGGGGAATTGAAACCCGACAAAAACTCTCCCCGGGCAAGCAGCCCAGACAACTGGATCTTTGGCAGACCTTGCGCTTCCTGGGGAGCTCTTCCCAGTCGCTGTTTTTTTTTATGTTTCTCATGGCCACCATCTTTTTTCTGGCCATCCAAACCTTCATCCTCACTCCCTTCGGCGGGGAGGTGTTGAAGCTTCCCGTGGCCACCACCAGCAAGTTCGGGGTTTACATTACCTATGGCACCCTTATCGCTATGGTGGGGCTGCACCTGATCCTGAGAGACAAGGCCCACCGGTGGTGCAGGCCCATCCTGGTATTCGGCCTGGCCGCAGGGGCCCTCGCCTTTTGGGTGTTGAGCCTGACCTCTTTTACTCCCAAGCCGGTCTGGGGGTTTTATGCACTGTGGCTCCTGGGCTTCTCCCGGGGCCTGTATAACCTGGGCATTTCACATTTGACCATGGGCATGGCTCATCCCGTGTTCAGCGGCATTTTCATGGGCCTCTGGAACCTGATGAGCGGCCTGGCCCTGGCTGCCGGAGAGATGGCAGGCGGGGTCCTGAAAGACTATTTTACCGAGCTTACGGGCAGCACCGCAGGAGCATACGGCTGGTTGTTTCTCCTGGCGGGGGTGGGGTTTTTAAGCTGTATGGTCCTCTTGCTGCCCATCAATCAAAAGACCTATCAATTGTCCCTGGAGGAGCTCCTCAGGGAAAAAAGTAAGACCCTGCAGCCCGCAATTGCGGCTGAAGCCGGGGGAACTTCCCATGACACTAAGTAAAGGATCAGCAGCCGTCGCATTCTTGGTGGCCTTTCTGCTCCTGTGGGGTTGCGGGACCCAGCCTGAGCCGACTGTCCGCCGAACCCTGACCTACACGTTCGACGCCTCCACCCGGGATCTTATCCACATCCTGGAGAAGCAAGAGATCGCGGCATACCAGGATTTTGACCGGGATTACAAGGGCCTCATGGTGCCGGAATCTCTCCTTCCCCTGGAGCCTTTTGTCCTCGGCTTATCCACCCAGAGCCAGATTCCTGCGGTCCTGATTCTGGACGCGCCCTGGGTGCAGCGTTATGCGAAGGCGGGCTGGCTTTATAAACTCGACACCAATAAGGTTTTCGCTCGGGAGAAGTTGGCCCCATCGGTGGCCGAGGCCTTCTCGGTCATGATGCCTAACCATACAAACCAGCTTAAAAAGGAACTGATGGCTGTGCCCACCAATATCAAGGGCAACATCCTTTTTTATCGCATGGACCTTCTCAAGAAACACCGGGTGGAGCCGCCCCGCACCTGGGAGGAGCTCGCCACCGCCTGTCGCAAGATTATGCCCCGGGAGCCGCGGGTGAAGTATGGTCTGCTCTTGCACGTCACCAACTTCATGAATGATTTTTACCCCATCTTGTGGGGCTATGGCGGTCGGGTCATCGATGGTGCAGGCAACCGGGTTCTCGGGGAGCCGCAAAACCTGGCGCGCTGTCTGGCGGCTCTGCGTGATCTCGTGAAGATGCAGGGCGCCATCACTCCGGGGCCAAAGGATTTGGAGTTTTTTGAGACCACCGGCAGCCTGCGTCGGGCCTTCTACCGGGGGGAAGCCCTTTTCATGATCAACTGGAACACCCGCCTCCAGGACCTGCGGGGGATGATTACCCAAGGTGCGAGTGCCAGGCCCGGCTGTCTCATCGACATGGACCAGGTGGGGGTGCTCCCCATCCCCTGCCAACAGGGTCAGAAGCTGCGCTATTCCAATATCGGCTCCTTCGGCTGGGGGGTAAACCGTTATACTGTCACCCCTGAACGGGAGTGGATCGTCGAGCGAGCTAAGGCTTTCATCCAGCTGGTGATGGAAGAGCGTTTCCAGCTTTTGGCTGCGGAAAAGCTGGGCCAAGTGCCGGCGCTGGAAGACGCTCTGGACAAGGTCAAAAACAAGGAGGTTCTCAAGGTCTATCACAGTGCCTTCAAAGTTCCCGACATGCGTCTGAAGCCTCGTCCATACAGCCGTCGGCTAAACAATGTCCTGGAGAAACATTTAGTCAAAGTCCTCTACGGCCAGCGCACCCCGGAAGAGGCTGTCCAGGCCGCTCTCCGGGAGCTGAAGAGCCCTGGCGCTTCCTGATAGTTATGCGCAAAAGAAAGTTGCCCCGACCCAAATATTCCCTCCGGTCTCAGCTCATGGTGATGATCGGGGCCACTTTCCTCCTCTGCGCCGGCATCATCCTCATGTTTTTCCCCCTTCTCAACCCCGCCCTGGAGGACCTCCTGGAGAGCAGCATCCGGAAAATGAAGGAGGCCAAGAAAGTGGAGGCCACCACCATCGCCCGCCTCATGGTCCTGGAATTCTCCCAGTTAAAGTCACTCCTGAAAGCACAGCCCAAGGCCGAAACCAAGGACGAAAAAGAGGTGGACCAGCGCATCAAAAACCTCATCTGGGAGAAGGTGACCTTCAACGAAGTCATTGAGGGGATTGAGCTTATCAAGGCCCAGAGTAACTCCCAGAAGCAGCACTTGACATACTATTTCTACCGCCGGGAGGACCCGGATCTCATCCCCATGAGCGGTCCTCAGAAAGAGATGAAGAAATTCACCGGCGAGGAAAAAGAACTTCTGGAGGACATTACCGAGCGTCAGACGGTGGACCTGGAACTCCAGAAAATTGTCAACATTGCACCCAAAACGGAGGGGCAGATGCTGCTCCGTTACCTGCCGGTGCACGTTCTGGTCCCCGAAGCAGGAGCTATTTACTGGGGGGTTGCCAAAATCGGCATTGACGTTTCCGGGCTTCCCCAGCTGCAGGCTTTGCAGAGCCAAAAAGAGGTCAGCCTCCGCAAGGCCTTTTGGCTGGCCATCATCCTGAGCCTGACCGTTTCGGGTATCCTGGCCGTAAGCCTCCTCTACATCTGGGCCCGCAGCCTTACGGAACCCCTACGGACCCTGGGCGCGGTGGCCAGTGACTTCAAGGCTGTCAAACCAGAGGATTACGACCTGTGGCTGGAAAACCTGAGACGGGTGGAATCCCTGGACCAGAAGGAGGTATCCGACCTACAGGAGACGCTGATTCGCCTGGGACGGGCTGTGCCCCGCTTGGGGGAACGCCTCTTTGCCAGCGAGCATCAGGCCTGCCTGTCCCGGATAGTAGCTCGGGCCCTCCCCGTTCTTCTGGCGGATGGCAAAAAACTGGCCGACTGGCAGCGTTTCGCGGTGGACCCGGAGGGGGACTGGCAGACCTTTGACCTTACCCCCATCCTGGCCAGCGCCTGGCGCCTGATCACTTTAGGTGCACCCCAAGAAGCGCATCTCACCTGCGAGGTCGATACCCTGCCCCCGGTTTGGGGGTCTTGGGGTTATCTGGCTCAGGCCGTTCTCTATCTCCTGGAATATGCGGCGGGGGTCCTGTCTGCCGATGGCCAGCTGACTCTAACGGCCGGCCCTCTCCCCACCGGCGGCCTTCAGATGGTGGTGTCGGTATCCGGGCCCACCTTCTCCTCTCGAGACTGCCGGGAGCTTCTCCGTCCTCTGGAAAAGGGCGCCGACTTCGACGGCAGCCTGGGGCCGGCCTTGGCCGCGGCCATCGCCCTCCAA
>CBFDAH010000048.1:0-17413 GCA_965602785.1 uncultured Syntrophobacterales bacterium | reverse complement strand
CTGCCAAATTATTTCCCCTTTATGGGATTGGGGGAGGGGGTGTGGGGGAGGGGGTAAGGGGCTCGCTCCTTAACCCCCTCCCCCGCAATGACTGCAACCATGGGAACTTCTACAGCTCGGCGGGGGCCCAGTACTGCGGCCTGGCGGTTGGCCAAGGGAGCGGCCACCCGGTATTTGTCTCCGGAGGGCGCCGCCCCGGTGGCGGCCCGGGAGGTAGTACGCCGCTATGTGGCGGCCTTGGGGGAGACCAGCGGTGATGCCGCCCAGGATCTCCTGGCAGGGTTTCGGCTGACCCGAAAGGTAGCCCAGAATCTGGCGGACTTTTGGGAGACCGCCACCGCGTTGGGGTTTCCGGCTGCTTTGGAAGCCTGGGGCTCCCCGGAATTGGCTCAAGAGCCCCCGGAAGTAGGCATCCTGGGGCTGGCGGCCACCTGGGTGGAGGAGGACGGCAGTCTGGAGGCTCAGGTGGCCAGGACCGCCCTGGCTGTATGTCTGAGTAAGGCAATGGCGGCCATCGGTTCTTCCCGGCCTCAAGTTGAGGCTGCTGCCCTGGTTAAGGAATTTCTGGGGCTGGCTTTCTGCCAGCGGCTGGTCCTGGACCTGGGCGAGTCTCTGGAGGCGGCTACGCCCGGGTATTCCGAGTATAAAGAGGGCCTCACCCGGCTGGGAGATGAAATCGCGGGGAAAGCTGCTTCAATTCCGGAGCCGCCCCCCGGACCTGGAAAGTGGCAGGGGCTGGCCGGCTGGCTCTGGGTCACCCGGGTCCTCGAGGCTGTGCTGGGCCGCTTTCAGGAGTCCGAGGTTTTTAATGTTCGTTAGGTCGGGCAATGCCTGCCGGGGCATAAAGGTGGGCGATGCCCGCCCTACACAAAGCCTGTCTGGAAAAGTTCCTCAGCTCTAACGTTCCTCCCTCTCCCCCAGGGGGGAGAGGGCTGGGGTGAGGGGGGCCTACAACTCAGGTTTCTGACCCTCTCTCCACAAACCCATGTTCACCCCATTACCTGGATAGAAATAGCCGTGCGAACTGGTTCTGCCCCCGCGGGCAATACTCCTATAAGGCCCTTTCGCCTCTTCCTCAAGGCCCCAGGGGAAAAGCGGCGCTCTCCCCGGAGGGCTGACGCCGTGGTCCACCTGGCCGACCCCGCGGCGGCTGGGTTTCCCCTTCATCATGGTTTTCGGCACTTCTGGCCCCTCCCTCAGGAGACGGAGGGGGATGTCCAGGCCTTTCTCCTGTTGGCCCTGGGGGTCTGGGCCGCAGATAAACTCGTCCAGCGGGCCATCCAGCCGGACGCCTGGACCCGAGAGATCATCCTGGGTCTCCCCGCCAGCCCCGCCTGGGCCGGGCTAGCCCCCCGCTTGGGGCGCCTGGTGAGCTTTCTCACCGGTGACGCCTGGACCATCCAGCCCCGTGAAGCCCCAACAAAACTGGACTTTGCCGGAAAATGGCCTTATGACTGGCAGCCCACGGCTGTGGCCCTTTTTTCGGGAGGGCTGGATTCCCTCATTGGCGCCATTGACCTCCTGGAGCAAGACCACCGCCTGGTCCTGGTGAGCCACTACGACTACGGTCAGTTGGCCGCCACCCAGCAGACCCTGGCCGCCGCCTTGACAGAGCACTACGGTCCCGACCGGCTCCACCACCTGGCGGTGCGGGTGCAGTTCGAGGGCCCGGAACTCACCCTGCGGAGCCGCTCCCTCCTTTATCTGGCCCTGGGGTTGACCGCCGCGGCTGCCTTTCCCCGCCGCCTGCCGCTATTCATCCCTGAAAACGGCTGGATCAGCCTGAACCCACCCCTCACTCTGAACCGGCTGGGGGCCTACAGCACCCGCACCACTCACCCCCATTTCCTGGGGGAGCTCGTCTCCCTCTGGCAGGAGGCTGGCCTGGCCCAAGAACTGGAAAATCCTTATAAAGACTTGACCAAGGGGGAAATGTTGGCCCAATGCCGCAACCAGAGTCTGCTTGAGAATCTGGCCCCCTTGAGTGTCTCCTGCGCCCGGCCGGTGGTGGGTCGCTGGCAGGGACAGTCTGCCGGGGCTTGCGGCTATTGCTACCCCTGCCTGATCCGGCGGGCGGCCCTTCACCGCCTGGGGTGGGACCGGGGGCGCGATTACCGGGTGGACGTCCTGGCCGGTTCAGCCACGCTGCGCCACCGGGTGAAGGGTAGTGACCTCAGGGCCGTTGGCCTGGCCCTGAAAACCTGGGAGGAAAACCCCCAGGAAATCCTTTCCCGTATGTGGTTTGGAGCTGAGCCCCAGGAAATCTCACGGCGCGCTGCCACCGCCAAACGGCTGCTTGAGGCAGGATTCACTGAATTTGCCGAATGGATTAACAATGAGGGAGGTACGGGGATTCGGGAATTTCTCGGGGAGAGTGACAAGGCTTAATGATGGCCGGAAAGTCGGGCCTTGGCCCGCCTTTCCGGCCCCCTCTGCGGGTTGGGAGGGGGGTGTGGGGGGAGGGCAGGGACATCATGTCCCTGGCCCTCCCCCCACAAACCACATTTTCACAATTTCCCTCCTGCCTGTAAGGCGTTTTTTAGGGCCAGGGCCTTTTCTGCCACGCGCATGGGGTCCTCTCCCAGGATGCGGAGCATGGGCTCCTTGCCCACCTCGCCCCGGTCGCCGATGAGGTCCGGCGGCTGTTCCCAGGACTTGAGCTCCTGCAGCACCGAGGCCACCCCCCAGGCCAGAGTGCCGCCCTCCTGGGCCTTGACCTCCGGAGGTTCGTGGGCCCGGTCAAAGGTGGCCAGGCGCAGGTGGAGCAGCGGGGCGATGGTCTCGATCCCCTCCACATACCTGATGTTCAGAGCGGCCCTGAGCTGCGGCTGAAATTCCATGGCCGTCAGGATAACCCGGGCGATGTGTCGGGAGGCCCCGAAGGCTGGAGGGGAGGGGGCCAGGGTGCCCTGGGGTGTCTTGAGAATACGCCCCGGGAACGCGGCCACATGCTCGGGGCCTTCGGGATAGGGGAGAGCGTACCCCAAATTGCTCATCACTTCCGGGATGAGGGGTGAGAGATCTTCCCGGACGAGACGCGCCGCGGCTGCCTGCAACTCCTCCAGGACCGCATGCCTGGCCCGCTCCCTGGCAAAAGGCGCATAGGGATTCACCGGTCCCACGCCCTGACCCAAAGGCAGCCCATGGCGAAGGCTCGCTACCACCATCTCCCGGGCCTGGTTCACAGCCTCGGGCACGGCGAGCCCCTGGGCCAGGTGAGCCGCCAGCGCGGTGGCGAGCAAGCAGCCGGACCCGTGGTTGTGAGGTGCTTTTAGCCTGGGTCCCGCCAGATGATAAGCATTTTTGCCATCAGTAAGGACATCCACCGGGTCGCCCGGGAGGTGCCCTCCTTTGGCCAGGACCCAGGTGGGGCCCAGGGCCTGAAGACGCCGAGCCGCTTCCTCCAGATGCTCGGGGGTCTCGATGGCAATACCCGTCAATCGGCTGGCTTCGGGGACGTTGGGGGTGAGGATGTAAGTCTGGGGAAAAAGCTCCTGTTTTAAGACAGCCACACCCTCCTCATCCAACAGCGCTCCCCCTCGCCCGGCCGCCAGCACCGGGTCCAGGATCACGGCGGGCATCTCCGCCATATCCCGGAGACGCTGGGCCGTCACTTTCCCGTTGGCTCCCGTGCCCAGCATGCCGATTTTCACGGCGTCTACGGGGAAATCCCTCAAAATAGCGTCCAGTTGGGCCTCCACCACCTCCGGCACCACCGGGTGCACCGCCTGCACCCCCTGGCTGTTTTGCACGGTGAGGGCGGTGACCACCGTCAACCCATACACCCCCAACAAGGTGGCGGTTTTCAGGTCCTGTTGCAGGCCGGCTCCGGCTCCCGGGTCCGAGCCTGCTATGATGAGCACGGTTTTCATGTCATCCTCCGGCCATACGTGAGGCAGCGCCAGGCCTCCTCCACCAGGGCCCGGCGGTATTCCCAGGACAGGTAGGAGTTCCGGGCGATGCGCAGTTTCGCCAAGGCCATGTAAAAGGGATTAAGAGAAAAAATTCTCCGGGCCAGGGCACCATCCGCGGGCAGGGCTTCGAGATATGCCCGGAAAAAGCTTTGGATGGCCGCTTCACTTTCGGTAAAATCCCGGCCCCGCCAACCCCAGGCGTGACGGAACTCTCCGGTCACCCAGGAGAGGTCGAAGAGTCGGTCCCCGGCCCGGAGGCGCTCCAGGTCCACGGCGAGGGCCCGCCCGTCCGGGAAGAGGAAATTGGTGGGGGTGGCGTCCCCGTGCAGCAAAATCTGATGGTCGGGAAAAGCGGCCAAACGGGCCTCCCAGGCCCGTCCCTCTTCCGCCAGAAGGCCCTTTTCCTCTGGCGAGATAAGCTCCAGAGCCCGAAGCTGCCCCTTAAGTTTGTGGAAATACCTCAGGGCCGGCTGGGGCGACACGGGCTGGCGGGGCATGGGACGGGAATGGAAAAAAGCTAGTAGTTCAGCGAGCTTGGTCACTTTGGACAAACACGTCTCCAGCCCCTCTCCCTGAGCCGCGGCGGCCAGGAAATGGTCCAGGTCGGGAGCCGGGACGGCTTCGAGGAGCAGCCCCAGACGCACCCCGGGAGCATGGCCCACCAGCCGGGGGATGACGCCGGCGCCGAGACCCCAGTCCGGGGCCGCCAGGTAGTTCCGGTATTCCTGGGCCAAAGACCTATCCTGGGAGTTTGTGGGAACCTGGTCCACATAGAATTTTCCCACTAACCCGGTCCCATCCCCGGACGCCGAGAAGCGGAAAACCGGGCGGGAGGCCCGCAGGCGTTCCAGGACAAAGCCGTCCGTCTGGTCCGGCTCCCCCAGGTAAGACCGCAGAACCTGGGATAAGGGATGATGGGCGGGGAGGCGGGTCATGGGGATCGGTTCTCTTGGAGTTTCATGGCCTCCAGGCAGCACCCCAGGGCCCCGGTGAACTGCGGGTGGGGCGGCACCCGCACCTGGTAGGCCCCCCCTTCCCGGAGAAAATGGATCACCGCCCGGTTTATGGCCACGCCACCAACCACGACCAGGCTTGCGCAGCGGTAGCGGCGCAGCATGGCCAGGGCCCGGCGGCTCACCGAGGCGTTCACCCCGGCGGCAAGGCAGGCCAGGGGGACCCCCTCCAGAAGATGGCCGATGAGTTCACTCTCCCCGAAGATGGCGCACGTCTGGGAAATGGCCACCGGCTCTTCTCGGCAGCCGCTAAAGTCCCTCAGAGGCATCTTGAGAAAGCGGGCCATGTTCTCCAAATAGCGGCCGGTGCCTGCGGCACAGCGGTCGTTGGTGACAAAGTCGAACACCCGGCCCTCCCGAATATAGAGCACCTTGGTGTCCTGACCCCCCATCTCTAAAAGGATGAAATGGTCTAAGCCCGTTAAAAACCGGGCTCCCAGGAAATTGGCCCGAATTTCCGTGATGGTGGGCACCTGTCCCTTGAGCAGGTGTTTGCCATAGCCCGTAACCACCAGCGCCCCCGGAGGACTCAGCCCCACCCTCCCCCAATCAATATGCAGGCGTCCCTTCTCCCCCCCGAGGCAGTCCCGGTAAAAATCCAGGCTGTCCAACCTGCGCCGGGAAAATTTCCCTCCCTGACAAGACACCAATTTGACATACCGACTGCCGAAATCCAGGCCCAGGACGGGGACTTGGGAATTGTGGGGGAGGGGGCCAGGGGGCGCGGCCCCCTGCCCCCTCGTCCACGCCCCCTCCCCCAACCCCTTAGAGGTAGCACGGGCATCCAGCCCGTGTCTTAGGCCATGCTGAAAGCCCGGCCTACCTCTGATGCATGGGGGTTGGGAGGGGGGTGTGGGGGGAAGGCAGGGACCACTGGTCCCTGCCTCTCCCCCCGCAAAATTCTCACGGCCGTAGCACATCGACAAAGGCCTCCAGGCGCAGGCGGGTGCGGGCGTCCAGGGAGACGGGGCCGTCCCCTTCGATGGTCAGTATGGGAACCGGCAGGTGGTCCCGCAGGCTCTGATCGAACATCTGGCGAAAACAAAAACTCTGGGTGTAGTGGATGAGGCCGTCCAGGCGTCGCACGGCCACGGCTTCAGCCAGGTCTGCCAGGCGGCCGCTGATGTCGTAAGGGTAAGTATAGCGCAAATATTGGTCCACCAGGTCGTGGGTGTCGTAGGGCATGCTGAACTGGCGGGGCATTTCGTGAAAGACCACCTCCGCTTCCAGCTCCTCCAGGTAGCTCCACAGGTCGGTGAAGATGGGAGGTATGCCGGCGAAGCCGAGGCGAACCCGGCCCCGGCGGGACGGGCGTTGGGCTGCCTCCTCCACCAGCCTTGCCAGGCGTCTGGCATATTTTTCCAGGTCGGAGGCGAAATCAGAGCTGGAAATCAGGAACTGGAAATTCTCTCGCCCTGACACCTGGCCGGTCTCCCAGGTGAGGCGGTCCAGCTCCTTAAGGTGCCGGCGTAGGGGTACGAGGCTGGTCTGGATTTGGGAAACCGCCTGCCAGTTGGTGCCCAGGCGACCCATCAGGGCCTGGATCTCTTCCCGGAGGCGCTCCCGATCCCGGGGGTAAGGAAATTTGAAGTGGATGACCTCCCGGGCCTCGCCCTCCAGAATCTCCCCCAGAGCCTGCGTGTAGGAGCAATCCCCCTGGGTGGCCACCACCACTGTTTGGATCTCGGGGTGATCCTGGAGAACTGCATAGATGCCTTTCACCCAGGCGCAGATGGTACGGGGAATACCCGCGGCCTCAGCCTGGGCCACCCGGCTGAGAGCCTCAGGCGCAGTAATAAACAGGTTGTTCAGGTCCACCGGCGTCAGGCCCGCGGCCAGGAGCACTTCCACCGGAATGGTGGTGGTGAGGCCCACTTTGGTGCGGGGATGTTGGCGGTATACTGGGGTCATAAAGGGATCGTGGATCCAGATTACCTTTCCCGGCAACCTGTTACCGGGTTTCTCCTTCCTGCCACTGTAACTCGATGAGGTCAGGAACGTCCGAGAGCGTCTTGACGATGGGGCCCCAGGGGATGTTTTCTTTGCTTGCCAGGTGCAGGCGATAGGTGGTGGAGTCCGAGGGAATTTCGCGCTGGTACGAGGTGAAGCCAATGTTGATTCTATTTTCCGTCAGAATCTTCCGAACGAGGTCCAGGTGTTCTTTCAGGCCCTGAAATTTCAAGGTCATGATGGTGAAGGTGTCACGGTGAAACCAGGATTTTACCACACGCAGGCCGAACAGACAGATGAGGCTGATAATGACGGTGAAGAGGGCTGGAGCCATGTAGCCCGCCCCGATGGTGAGACCGATGGCCGTGACCAGCCATAGGCCAGCGGCGGTGGTCAGGCCCCGCACGGTGCCTTTCCCGGTGATGATGGCGCCGGCGCCCAAAAAGCCCATGCTGGCGATGGCATAGGCGGCGATGCGGGCGGGATCCAAACGGACCACCGTAGAAGTCTCCGGGAGATGGCGAAACAGCTCCTCCATGTTCAAAGAAAGTTGCATCATGAGGCAGGCGCCCACGCATACCAGAATATTGGTGCGCAAGCCTGCGTCTTGGCCGTGGGTCTCCCGTTCAAAGCCGATGGCGCCGCCCATAACCGCGGCCAGGAACAGTTTCCCCAGGGAGACCAGGAGATAATGCCAATCCCACATGCTCCCTATCCTCCTTTGCTAGTATGAAATGGAATGCACTACCTTAGCCACAACGCCGCCCAAAGATGGCAGTGCCGATTCTCACCAGAGTGGCCCCCTCCTCCACCGCCGCCTCGAAGTCGCCGGTCATGCCCATGGAGAGTTCGGGCAAGTCGCCCTCCACCAGGCGAGCTTGCCGCAGCCGGTCCCGGAGTTCCCGCAAGGCCCTGAAATAAGGGCGCACTTCCTCCGGATCGGAAAGCCAGGGCGGCATGGTCATGAGGCCCACGACTCTGAGGTGGG
This sequence comes from uncultured Syntrophobacterales bacterium, assembly GCA_965602785.1. Classification (GTDB taxonomy): domain Bacteria; phylum Desulfobacterota; class Desulfobaccia; order Desulfobaccales; family 0-14-0-80-60-11; genus JBGSLA01. The sequence goes on along the minus strand of CBFDAH010000048.1, from coordinate 9,548 downwards.
GCATCTTGCTGATTTCCATCAGCAAATCATGGACTTCCCCGGGGGCCGCGCCGGATTTGGTCTCCTCTCCGGCCACATTGACCTGGATAAGGATATCCTGGACTTTCCCCTGGCGGGCCCCAGCCTGCTCCAGGGCCTGGGCCAGCCGCAGGCGGTCCACCGAGTGAATGAGGTGGAAAACCCCCACCGCGGCCTTGGCCTTGTTGCTCTGGAGATGTCCGATGAAGTGCCAGGTGAGGCCCGGGCCCAGGGTGGCAATTTTTTTCCTGGCCTCCTGGACATAGTTCTCTCCGAAAAGGGTATGGCCGGCGGCCACGGCTTCCTGGAGGCGCTCCAGGCCCACCGTCTTGGTCACCGCCACCAGGCGCACCGCCGCGGGGTCGCGGCCAGCACGACTGGCCGCCGCGACGAGACGTCGATGTATCTCTGCCAAATTTTCCGTTATCTGGCTCATGGCATGGTATGAGTCACGGCGGGGACGGGGTCAGAGAAGGCAGCACACCGGCGACTCAGGTCTCCGCCTCTCCCTTCAGGTCATCTGCTTTCCACTTCCCGTCCAAGCCGTAAACGGTGAGGGTGTTGTGCCAGGTCCGCCGGGCTGCCTCTGCCAAGCTCAGGTTGTGGAGTTGAGCCAGGGTCGTTGCCGTGGCCGTGACATACGCCGGTTCATTCCGTTTGCCCCGCCAGGGTTGGGGCGTCAGATAAGGGCTATCAGTCTCCACCAGGAGGCGGTCCAAGGGAAGACGCCGGGCCACCTGCCGCAGGGGTTCCGCCTTGGGGAAGGTCAGGACGCCGGAGAAAGACAAATAGAACCCCAGATCTAAAAACGCGTGGGCCTCATCCAGGCTCCCGAGGAAGCAGTGCATGACCCCGCCTAGGAGGTATCCGCGACTTTCCCGGAGAATTCTCAGGGTGGCGGCGGTGGCGTCCCGGGTGTGGACCACCACGATTTTGCCTAGGGCGTGGGCCCAGGCCAACTGCTCTCGGAACCAGTGCTCCTGGACCTGTTCCGGAGATCGGCGGCGGAAGAAGTCCAGGCCGATTTCCCCCACTGCCACCACCTTGGGGTGCGTGGCAAGTTGAGTCAGGGGGTCCAGGTCCTGGGGGCTCAGAGCCGCCACCCCGTGGGGATGTACCCCGACGGTGGCAAAGACCTCCGGATAGCGACTGGCAGTCTCCACCGCCCGTTGAGAATTTTCCCGGCCTACCCCCACATTGACGATCAGGCCCACGCCAGCCTCCCGGGCCCGGCGGAGGACAGCATCCTTGACGTTTCTGAGTTCCGGTTCGTCTAAATGGGCGTGCGCGTCGGCCAGATGTATCGCCATAGAGAGATGGTAGTGGACAAATTTCCTTTACATGGTAAAATATCCCAAATTCCGGCGACCTGCAAGGAGAGGCGGTGTTTCTCCGCATTCTTGGCGCAGCGCTTCTTGGAGTGCTGTGCCTATCCATGTCTTGGCAGGCTCAAGCCCAGGAGTGGTCCCACAGTTCTCCCCAGTGGCGCACCCTGAGTCGGGGCCTGACCTTCACCGAGATCCAGGTTTATCGTGACCAGAAGCTGGTAAGCTCTCTGGCCGTGGTGAAGATAGACCCGGCTTTCAATGCCTTTCGGGTATTCCACCACGAGCCCCAGAGCATAACTGCCTGGCAGAAAGAGATCAAGGCGCCGGTGGTCTTCAACGCCAGCTACTTCACCCCCAAAGGCAAGCCGGTGGGCCTCGTCCTGATGGATGGGAAGCTGGTGGGCCCACTAAAAAACACCAAGATGCGTGGCATGTTCGTGGCGGAGCCTCAGGGGATGTCACCGGATCTGCCCCGGGCCACCATCCTGGACCTGGTGGGCACCAAAATCAACCCGAAAAAGCTGCCATGGAAGCAAGGGGTGCAATCCTTTCCCTTGCTATTAGACTATAAGGGGCGCATCCGGGTCAGGGAAAGCGGCAAAAGATCTTACCGTACCGTAATTACTGCCGACCGGAACGGCAACATTTTGGTGTTCAACACCGGGGAAGACTATTTTACCCTGCATGAGATGGCCACTTTCCTCAAAGCCAGCTCCTTTGACATTGACAGCGCCCTAAACCTGGACGGGGGCACAGAGGCCCAAATGTATGTAAAGACCAAAGACTTCGAATTTTTTTCTCCCCCGTCCTGGAAGTCCCGTTTGGGAAACCTCCTGGACCGTGAGAGGTTTTCGCTACCCACCGTTATCGGTGTGTTTCCCCGCCAGAATTGAGGCCATGGCTTCATACCTCATCCTGGGGGCTGGGAAATTCGGCCGGCTGGCCCTCAAGCGCTTGGCAGCTCAGGATCCTGAGGCCCGTTTTTTGGTGGTGGACAACCGGGGTGCGGCTCTGGAGGAGGCCCAGGCCTTGGGCGTGTCGGGGACCGAAATGCTGGAAGCCGACGCCATCCTTTTCCTGGCAGCGCACCTGGGCCCGGAGTTTCCCTGGGACTGGCTCGTTCCCATGGTCCCGGTCCATGTGGCCTACGCCTGGCTCCGTAAAGGACCCCTGGCTGACGCCGACTGGGAGCCCAGGGAGGTCCCCGGAGAGCTGGAAAGCCTGAGCGCCCTGGCCATACAGGGACCTGAGGGGGAGCTCTACCTGAGCCAGGCCCAGTATCTTTGCCCGGACGACTGCGCCGAGCCTGAAGTTTGCCCGGAGAGCGGGGAAGACCGGGACCCCCCGCTCTTTCTCCGGCTGGCAGAGGCGCCCCTCCGGGGGGTGCGAACCTTGGTGGTGACCAGCCTGCAGTTGGCCCCGGGGGTGGGAGGCTATGCGCCCCGGCGGCTTTTGGAGTTGGCTCAAGCCGTAGCGGGGTCCACCGATCCGGTGCTGGTGGCCACGGCCTGCCGTTGCCACGGCGTAGTGCACGGCTTGCGTCGCAAACAAAAGGAACACCTGTGAATCTAGAGTTTCCGGGGGTTTTAGGCAACTCCCCCCGCATGAAGGAAATTGCCCACCTCCTTGTATTGGTGGCACCCTCTGAGGCCACCGTGCTTCTTTTGGGGGAGACGGGCACCGGCAAAGAGTTGGTGGCCCAGGCCATCCATTTGAACAGTAAACGCCGCTCGGGCCCTTTCGTTATAGTTAATTGCGCCGCCCTGCCGGAAACCTTGCTGGAAAGCGAGCTCTTCGGCCATGAGAAGGGAGCCTTCACCGGGGCCACCGCCAAAAAGGAAGGCCGCTTCCTCATGGCCCACCAGGGCACCCTTTTTTTAGACGAAATCGGGGAACTGCAATCCTCCACCCAGGCCAAAATCCTGAGGATGCTCCAGGCCCGGGAGTTCGAGCCCCTGGGGAGCACCCGCACCCTCAAAGTGGATGTGCGCATCATCGCCGCCACCAACCGGAACCTGGAGGCCATGGTGCAGGAAGGGACGTTCCGGGATGACCTCTACTATCGGCTGCACGTCTTTCCCATTATGCTGCCGGCTTTGCGGGAGCGGGTGGAGGATCTGCCCTCGTTGGCGGAGTTTTTCCTCACGCGGTTCGGGGACAAGTACCAACATCCGGTAAAGGCCTTGGCTCCGGAAGTGCTCCAGGCCTTTCGCCATTACCCCTGGCCGGGGAATATCCGGGAGTTGGAAAACACCCTGGAGCGGGGCGTCATCCTGTGCCAGGGGGAGACTCTCACCCTCTCGGACCTGCCCCCGCCGCTGCAGCGTCTGGTTGCAGACGCGGAGGTTGCCGCCACCTTCGCCGCGGAACCAAGTCCCCCGGAATGGGAAAAAGAGTTTATTTTTCATACCCTGGAGAAGCACGCCTGGAACCGCCAGGATGCCGCCGCGGCGCTGCAAATCTCCCTGGATGAACTGGAGTTCAAGATCAAGGCCTACGGCTTGAAGGCTTAGGAGGCTTACGCCCGGGAAAGGTCGGCGAGTTATGATCTATCCACCCCTTATCTTTGTGATAATGGTGGCCTTCTTCTTCCTGACCCTGATCTTTTTGCCACTCCTCTGGTTCGGGGTCGTGGGAGGCGCTTTTGCCGCCCTGGGGTTGCCTCCCACCATGGTTTTTTGGCTGCTCATCCTCACCCTGGTGGGGAGCCTGGTGAATATTCCCCTCACCACTCTGGAAAGCCAGCAGATTGTGGCCCAGCAGGTAATCAACTACTTCGGCATGCGGGTGAGTCTGCCTCCGGCAAAGTTGCGACACCAGACCGTGCTGGCGGTGAATTTGGGAGGAGCTCTTATCCCGGCTGCCCTCTCCCTCTTTCTTTTCGTCAAGATCACCTCCAAGATCGGCCTGTCCTGGGGCCTTCTGGCGGTCCTGGGGGTCGTCACCCTGGTGATGTATTATCTGGCCCGGCCCATCAGGGGTCTGGGCATTGCGGTCCCGGGGTTCGTGCCCCCCATCCTGGCCGCCCTGGGAGCCTGGCTCCTGTGCCCCGAGGAATTCCGGGCCCCCTGTGCCTATATCGCCAGCACCATGGGGATCCTCATCGGTGCCGACCTTCTTAAGCTGGGTGAGATGACCAAGTTGGGGGCGCCGGTGGCCTCCATCGGCGGGGCGGGCACTTTTGACGCGATTTTCCTGAGCGGCATCATTGCGGTGCTTCTCAGTTATTAACTTCACTTGATATTCCGGGAGGAAGGCTATCATGAGATTACACCCTAACCGCCGTTTGGGGATTCCCCTCTCGGGCCGGGCCGGTTTGCTTCTCCTCTTCGTTTTGGCCCTGCCTCTCATCCTCGGGGCCTGGAGGGGGGTCACAGGCCGCACCATCAACCCTCGACAAGTAAAGCGCATCAAGGACGGCCAGACCACGAAACACGAGATTCTGATTTGGTTCGGGGATCCACAGGAGACCGACCGTACCCCGGAAGGTGTGGTGTTCATCTATAAAAACTACAAAGCCGCGGAGGTGCGCTCCCGCCAGCGTAAGCCCAAACTTCCTGACGCCGAGATAAGCAAGGATCCGTATTTATTGGACAAAAGGCTCCGGAGGGAAGACAACCAGAAATCCCCCAAAAAGTCTCCCAACAAAGTACTGTCCAGCACCCTCACCATTCGTTTCAAGCCCGACGGGGAGACGGTGCAGAGCCACGAATATAAGGAATTTTGAGGAGAAGCAGAGATGGCCGCCTTTGCGGACCTGGCCCGGGCACAAGCCTGGGTTTTTGATTTACAAAAGTACGGCATCAAGTTCGGACTGTCCTCCACCCTGAACCTCCTGGCCCGCCTGGGGATCCCTTTTAAGCAGGGCCAATATATCCACCTGGCCGGCACCAATGGCAAGGGTTCGGTGGCGGCCATGCTGTCCGCCGTGCTCACCCGGGCCGGTTACCCGGTGGGCCTCTTCACCTCCCCCCACCTGGTGCGCTTCGAGGAGCGCTACCGCCTCCAGGACAAGGATATCCCCCCCGCCGGCCTGCTAAACCTCATCAACCAGGTACGGGAGGCCATCGATACAGATGAGCCCCCCACCTTTTTCGAGTTCGCCACCGCCATGGCTTTTCTGTACTTCCACCAGCAGCAGGCCCGCCCCATCATCCTGGAAACCGGTATGGGAGGGAGGCTGGACGCCACCAACATCGTGCGGCCTCTGGTGAGCGTCATCACCAATATCTCCTTGGACCACCAGGAGTTCTTGGGGGAGACCCTCATTGCCATCGCCGGGGAAAAGGCCGGTATCATCAAGGAAGGCGTCCCCCTGGTCACCCATGCCTGGCAGAAGCGGGTCCTGGACCTCTTCCGGCGGCGCTGCCATGAATCGGGCGCACCCATGTACGTGGGGGGAGTGGACTTTACCACCCGGGGCAGGGCCGGGGGCCGGTTTTCCTACCAAGGTCTGGAGCAGCACCTGGAGCACCTCACGGTGAACCTGCCGGGACGGCATCAGTACCGGAATGCCGCAGTGGCCTTGGCCGTATTGGAGGTTCTGCAACACAAAGGCTTCCCGGTGACGGAGGAGGCCCTCCGGGAGGGCCTGTCTCACACCCACTGGCAGGGGCGTCTGGAACGGGTGTCCCAGGACCCCCGGGTTATCCTGGACGGAGCCCATAACCCGGCCGCGGCCCGCAGTTTGGCCCAGGCCCTCAAGCGGGAGCACCTTAAGGGCCGGCGTTTTTTGGTCATGGGTATCATGGCGGACAAGGATGAAGAGGCCATCCTGTCGTCCCTCCTACCCCTGGCTCAGACGGTGATCTTCACCCGGCCCCGTTATTTCAGGGCCGCCAAACCCGAGGACCTGGCCCGCCGGGCTAAGCCCCATCGCCTGGAGGTACTCCTGGTGCCCGAGGTGGCCCAGGCTGTGGGCCGGGCCCGGTCCTTGGCCGGTCCTCACGACCAGGTGGTGGTCACCGGCTCTCTCTACACTGTAGGGGAGGCGAAGGAGTATTTTGAAAAGATGGGGGTAGGGAGCTAAGGGTCGCAGGCTAAAAAACCTTCCATAATCCTATAAATGGCAGCACATGCATCTGGCCCGTGCTACCGTATAATTTGGAGAAGCACTATGCACATCTTTGTCTCCGGTTCCCTGGCGTATGACCGCATCATGGACTTTCCAGGGCGTTTTGCCGACCACATCCTGCCTGAGAAGATTCACATCCTAAATGTCTGCTTCATGGTGAACGGCCTCACCGAGCGCTTTGGCGGCACCGCCGGCAATATCTCCTACAACCTGGCCCTCCTGGGAGAGAAACCGGTGATCCTGGCCACCGGGGGCCGGGATTTCAGCCCTTACCAGAATTGGCTCAGGGAGCTGGACCTGCCCCTTACGGGTATCCGCCTCATCACGGAGGAATTTACCGCCGGAGCTTACATCACCACGGACCTGGCGGACAACCAGATCACCGGCTTCAATCCTGGGGCCATGAAACACCAGTCCGAGTGCACCTTTGACGGCGTGGACCCGACGGATTCCCTGGCCATTATCGCGCCGGGGAATCTCCCGGACATGCTCCAGTATTCCCGGCGCTACAAGGAGATGGGACTCCCTTACATCTTCGACCCCGGGCAGTCCATCCCGGCCTGGGGGCCGTTGGAGCTTCAGGAGATGGCCACCGGGGCCCTGGCCCTGATCGTGAACGACTACGAGCAGGAAATGTTTCGCCAGAAAACCGGCCTGGGGGAAGGCGAGCTCAAGGAGCTGACCCAGGCCCTCATCATCACCAAGGGGGAAGAGGGCTCAGAACTCATTAGCGGCGATGGCCGGGAAGCCATTCCTGCCGCCAAACCCCGCCAGGTGCAGGATCCCACCGGGGCCGGGGACGCTTACCGGGCCGGCCTCTTGAAAGGCCTGGCCCTGGGCCTTCCCTGGGGCACCGCGGCCCTCATGGGGGCCACCGTGGCCAGCTTCGCGGTGGAACAGCCCGGCACTCAGGAACACCGGGTTGATATGGCCGATTTCTGGCGCCGCTACCGGGACAACTTCGGCACCCCGCCGGTGTGAGTTGAGGTGCAAAAAGATTGTGGGGGAGGGGGCTAAGGGACGCAGCCCCTTACCCTCCCCCCACTTTTTTGTTTGTTAAAGGAGGTTGGGGCCGATGGCCCCAACCTCCTTTAAAACCCAAAGAGATATATCAACAAGAGAAACGGCAGCAGGCTCAGGGTGCGGAAGAGTTGGGAGAGGATCATGAGTCTCAGGCCCAGGGTGGGGGTGTAGACGCCCAGGTAGAAGGGCAATTGGTGGCGCACGGCCCGCATGGGGGTGGAGATGATGGTGCCCAAAACCAGGGTAAAGAGGATGGCGGCGGGGCTTATAGCCTGGTTGGAAAGCAAGGCGCCGGCCGCGGCAAAGCCCCCGACCGTCTCGGCCGCCAGGGAAAAGATCAGGATACTCACAGCTTCCACCGGAATCTGGGTACCCGTAATAAGAACGGCCAGGCGGCTTTTCAGCCAGTCAAACAGACCGGCTTCCTGGGCCAGGAAAACCGCCACGAACACCGGGATGGTAATGACCAGGATGCTGTACAGACGGCTGAAAAACTTCTTGCGGGTCTCTTGCCAAATCTGCTGCCAACCGAGGTCCCGGGGGGCCGGGTCCAGGGGAGCAGGCTGGTAGGGCGGCAGGGTGAGGCGGCCGAAGACCAGGTAGCAGGTGGTGCGCAGAATGTCCCCGGCCAGCAGAACCCCCAGGTAATAAATGCCCCAAACCCCCAACAGGGGGGTGATGATGAAAAACATGCTGGGGAGGTGCGCAAAAAAGGCTGGAAAGGTGAGGAGGAGGGCGGAGAGCACCAGCTCCCGCCGGGAAATGGCGCCGTCCTGGTAAGCGTTCATGAGAATGGTGCTGGCCGCCACCGAGGAGAAAAACGCGGTGGTGAAGCCCAGGGCCGAAGGCTCCCTCAGGCGCCCGAAGCGCAGCAGGGGAGCAAACAGGCGCCCCAGCTTGGCGGTGAGGTTGGCGTTTTCGATAAAGATTCCCAGAAGCAGGCCCACCGCGATGGCCAGGCTGAGTCTGAGAAGAGGTTTCAAGAGCTTCCGGTAAAGCCGCTCCGGCGGAATATCCCCCCAGGTAATAGCTGCCGCCAAAGCGCCGGCAACCAGAACCATCACGAGGAAGGCCCATATGAGACGACGGTTCGGCCTCATCTCAGGAATCCGGAGATCCTGACCCTGATCGGCCTGGAAGAGCCCTAGAAATTTCAGGCAGGGGAGTTGTGGTCGAAAGCAGCGGGGCGCGGATATTGTTCATGGTGAACTGGAACCTGGGAACTAGACGGGGCAGACGCATAAAGTGAAAACCATGACACAAATAAAGAACCGGTCCAACCAGAAGAACATGAGTCACCCCAGGTCCACGACGATCTATCGGTCCGGAAAGTTATACTCCGTGACTTTCAAGAGCGCCACCTGAAAATTATATAGGCTGGCCCTCAAAAAGGGCAGGGCTCATCTGCGAAAATACAGCCGAGAGCGGCTATTCCCCATCGCCATCGCTTTAAAAACCGATGTAAGAGAGGTCTTACCTTGCCTTTGGAACTTCTCTTTTTCTCTTAGTATAATATTCTAAAGTATATGAGACTCCTGATGGTGCTAGTCGCCTTGGCATTCCTGGCCAGCCCTGGGCCCGCCGCGTCCCTGCGGATTACTATTGTCCCCGCCGGATCGGTGCCAAAAGAGGTGCTGGTTTTTTTGGAGAAAAATCTTCCCAAAGAATTCGGCGCCGAGGTTCTCCAGACAAAGGGGATACCGCTGCCAGCCTCAGCTTATGTTCCTCAACGCCGGCAGTACCAGGCCGAAGCTTTTTTGCCCGGGCTGGCCACCCGGCGCCAAAAAGCCAAGGACCTGGTGCTGGGAGTTACCACCGTTGACCTCTTTATCCCCCAACTTAATTTCGTCTTCGGCCTGGCCAAACCCCGCCACCACCTGGCCATTATTTCCCTGGCCCGCCTGGACCCAAAGTTCTATGGCCAACCTCGCAATCTCCCCTTGTTTCAAGAACGCGCCCTGAAGGAGGCGGTTCACGAACTGGGCCACCTCCTGGGCCTCTCCCACTGCCAGGATTCCCGCTGCATCATGTTCTTCTCCAATACCCTGGCCGACACCGACCATAAAGGCCCTAGCGTCTGCGTCGCGTGTCGGAAGAGGCTGAGG
>CBFDAH010000047.1:0-17418 GCA_965602785.1 uncultured Syntrophobacterales bacterium | reverse complement strand
CGGTGTTATGCACAAAGGAGTTGGCGCAGCCGCCGAAGGGCTCCAGGGTCCACTGCCCGTACTTGGACAGCTTGTCTTTATAGGGACCCCAGGTGCCGCGCACCGCCATATTCAAATACACCAGACGCTTGTTCAGCCTGGAAAGATGCCGGTAGCCCAGGCCCAGGCTGTCCATGTACCCGGGGGGCATCTCATCGATGATCCCGTCTACTTGGGTGGCCAGTTTCTGGTAAATGGCCCGGCCTTCATCGCTCTCCAGATTCAGGGTGACGGATTTCTGTCCCCGCATTTCGTGCAGGAAGTCCAGGCCGCATGCTTCCCCGGTAATCTCAGAAGTAAACATGTACTCTTCGCGGCCGAAGGGGGTCAACTGACGCAGGGGATCGCCCCCGGGGGGTTCAACGTTGATGACCTCAGCCCCGGCTTCGCACAGCAAACCCGCGCAGAACTTGTTGCCTAATCTCCACAGACCACAACATAAAAACTTGAAACCCTGGAGGGCTTCAGGTTTGCCGAAGGAGTACTCATATCTCAGGTTGTCTTCGCACCATTTGCCGAACTCCTCCGCCTTCCGTTTGGCGTATACATTGGCCATCACCCATTCGGGGTCAGGCGGCGGAGTTACGGGCCAGGGCCTGATTTTTTCCGTCATCAACTCAAGCGTATCGGCCCGACTGTTAATTTCAATGTCCTTTTTCTCTGCCATGTTTCGGCCTCCCATTGATCAAGGTGTTCCTCAACTCTCGCGCGCGGATTTCGGCCGCGGCTGCGATCTCGCTAGAAACAAACGGTGAAACTTAAGGCCTATATGTACAGAAGGGAGCAAAACGCCCCTTCACCGTAATGCCGCCGACCTCTTTCCCTGGGGCGGCGGCTCCCCTGTCTTTCCTCACCTCCTTTCAACGGGTTTGATCGCGTATATTTTTTTTAGTGCTACTGCTGTTGCTGTGTTCTCTCTGCTCAGGCCCCACCAGTCGCAGAGGGACAAGTACTATTTGTTACAAGATCCCTGCCAAAGCAGATGGTTGGGCACTTTTAAAAAAAATTAAATTAAATTTGTTTAAATTTCAATTAGTTAGCCAGAGCCCTGCTTGCAACCTTGTGATAAAAATTTAGGCCATCTGTCCCAATTTTAAACTGTCCTTTAATTATGTTGTCTTTCTTACTAATTTTATTAAACATTTGCGTGTGTGAATATCGACCCCATATCATATTATTTAGTACGGCTTACGCCATAGCGGCGAATTTTGCTGTATAGCGTGCTCCGGCTGACCCTCAGGCGCCGGGCCGCCTCGTGTTTGTTCCAGCCCACTTCCTTGAGGACCCGCATGATGAGGAGGCGCTCGGTTTCCGCCAGGGAAGTGGGCCTGGCCTCTTCGCTGGCTTCCTTGAGAAAGCGGGGGAGATGCCGGCGCCGGATGTCCTCCCCCTGGGTCAGGATAACCGCGTGGCTGACGGCGTTCTCGAGCTGGCGGACGTTTCCCGGCCAGTCATAGTCCATGAGGGCCTGCATGGAGTCCGCGAAGAACCGCCGGATCTGCTTGCCTTCCTTGACATTGTACTTCTGGAGAAAGTGCTGGCAGAGCAGCGGGATGTCTTCCTTCCGCTCTTTCAGGGACGGCAAGTGAATGGTGATGACGTTCAGGCGATAGTAGAGATCGTCCCGAAACCGACCCTCCTGCATCTCCCGGTAGAGTTCCTTGTTCGTGGCGGCCAGCACCCGAACGTCCGACTCAATGGTGGCCTCGCCCCCCACCCGTTCGAAGCAGTGGTCCTGAAGAAACCGCAGCAGCAGAACTTGGGTGGCGGGGGGAATGTCGCCGATTTCGTCCAGAAACAGGGTGCCCTCCTGGGCCAGCTCGAAGCGGCCTTTTTTACGGCGGATGGCCCCGGTGAAGGCCCCCTTTTCATGGCCGAAGAGTTCGCTCTCCAAGAGCGTCGGGGAGTAGGCCGAACAGTTGGCCACCACAAAAGGCCCCCGGCTGCGTTTGCTCTGGCTATGGATGGTGCGGGCCACCAGCTCTTTGCCGGTGCCGTTATCCCCGGTGATCAAAACAGTGGCGTCGGTGCGGGAAACCAGGTCGATGAGCTCGTAGACTTCTTGCATCTTCTTGCTCTGACCGAGGATTTCCCCAAAGTGGGTCTTTTCGGGAAGGGGAGCGACGCTCAGGGCCATGGCGTCTTCCTGGCGAAGCAAGTAGCGGAGATAAGTACCCACCTGGCCGAACAGGGCGTGAAAAAAGTAGAGGTCTTCCCGGGAATACCCCTGGGGCACGTTCGATCCCAGCAGAAAAAATCCCAGGCACTGCTGCTGGGAGAAGATGGGCAGACCGAACCAGCTCGGATAGATGCGGGAGATAACCTTGAAGTAGGCCGGCCTGGTGACCCGGTCGGCATAGGTCACCACATGGGGTTCCTTGATATGACTGAGGTAGCTCAAGAATTCCCCCAAAAGGCCCACTTTCTCCAGCCTCCGGACCAGGCGTTTCACGGGCTCGGTGACCCGATCGGGACACTCCTCCAGAGGGAGAAGGCGGTTTTTGTCGCCGTCCAACAGGAGGAAGAGATGGTCGGCTTCGGGAAAGATGCCCCCCAGGATACCGTAAAGATGTTGCACCAACGCCGGGATAGAGCGACGGGAGGAGCTGTCCCGGGAGATCTCATAGAGCTTTTCCAATTGGGCCTGGGTTTTCTGGAGCTCCTGGGAGCGGAAGGCCAGGGATTCTTCCATACGGCGCCGGTCGGTGACATCCCGCTCCAGACAAATGACCAGGTCCACCTCACTCTGGCTGTCAAAATGGGGATAGGCAGCTATCTGATAGACCCGATCTTTGCCATGCGCATAAAAAGCCTTGTCGGTCAACACCGGGCGCTTGAGCCTCGCCGACTCCTGTACCGGGCAGAAGAAGCCTTCCTCGTGGCAGTGCTCCTCCTTGCCGTGCATGACCTCATAGCACGGCCGGTCCAGCACCGCCTCTGCTTCTCGGCCCATGGAGGCCAGAAAGGATTCATTGGCCAGGACGATGCGGCAGTCGGACGGATCTATGACGAGGAGATTGTCGGTGATGGTGTTAATGATGGTTTCCCGGAATTCTTGGGCCACACGGCATTGTGCCAGGTCCGTGTACAGTTGGGAGACGTCTGTAGCCCTGCCCTGATCCATTTCCTGGGGCATATGGGTCCTTTACAAGCCAGTGGCCAGAAGCATCCGGGGTGTCTTTAAAAAATCTGGATTGTTTCAGATCGTTGGTGCAATGTAGGGGCAGCTGGTTTCTGGTTTTACTTGGTACCAGTCACAGTAAGAAATTACTTCTCATCTTTCAAGTTAAAAATTATATGTTTTACACTTTTAGAGTCGGATTCTGGACAGTTTCCTCGATTTCCGCCGACTCCGCCTTCTTGGGTCACGTCCTTCCTATCCCCGAAATCCACAGCCAGAGAGCTTCCCTGGGGTTAACAGCCTGAGGAAGTTTTGTAACGAGAGCCTTCTTGGGAGATTGCCTCAGAAAGCGCCAGCGGGTCCAAGCCGGCCCCGGCCCCTGGCAAGAGAGCAGCCGAAATTTTCCGGAGAGGCGCATCTAATCCGCCCCCAATAAAGCTCCGGGGCGATAATTATTACGGTGGAAATGGTACGCAGGTCTTTTAAGCGGGGGGGACCGTAAGACTACAGGCCCCCCCTCTTGGCCACGGCCAGCCTTGCCCCTGCTACTCCTCTCCCCTTCCCATTACCCGGGAACCCACGTTGAGACCTCTCCCAAAATGCCTCAAATCGGCCATGTGGATCTACCCTGAGCCCCCTCGCCCGCGAAAATCCAGCCGATGGCGCCTATTCTTCATAGCCGTCGCTTTTAAAACCGATTTTAAGAAATCTCAAGTTGGGAGGCTGGGTGCCTCATAGACAAAGGGGGCAGGGATCAGTGGCTAGGCGTTCAGGCTGAGTTGCTCTCAGAAAAGTTAAGCAAAGCTCCTGAACTTTAAAGGGGGCGCCCGCGGGTGCGCCCGAATTCCGGGGCGGGCACCCGGGTCCGCCCCTACACAGGCTAAAATTCAGGTGGGCGCGTAAGTTGGCCTCATCCCGTAAATCCCTGGTCCTTTCTCTGGATGACCAATTTCCCCCATCTCAATCTTAGACTTGAGGAAGGGGTGAACGCACTCGCTGGGGGTATGATACGGGGGCAAACCGAGGAAATGGCTTGCCAAGCCGGAAGACATGCAGGTAAAATTAGACCTACTGCCGGAGTGGTGGAATGGGTAGACGCAGGGGACTCAAAATCCCCCGGGCTTTGGGCCTGTGCGAGTTCGAGTCTCGCCTCCGGCACCACTGCTTTTAAAGCCTTACTTGCCTGGTGGCCCCGCTCTGAGAGTTCGTTGGGGAATCCCTCGTTCTTAGAGGTGGCCGGCGGGTCCTCTTCTCCTAGTTTTTCCGACCAGGGTTTTCCTCCTGCGCCGTGTTTACGCCCGGGAGTAACTTCAGGACCGCAGGGTGGCTGTGAGTCTCTGAGGGTTCAGCAAGAGGTCCAGGGCATCAATGATGCCGGGAACCACCACCTCCGCGGCCAACAGGGCCTCCACGGCCGCCCCTTCGGTCTGGATGACGGCAATGCCCAGGGCCACCTCCTTCAGCATGAGCCCATCGTTGCGCCCGTTGCCCACGGCCACTGTCTGTCCGGCCCCTAAACTTCGCACATAGCTGAGCTTGGCCTCAGCCTCCCGGCCCCGGGGGATGACCGCCACCTGGCAGGGCCAGGGCCCCATCTGGTCCTTTACCGTGCCGAAGGTGTCGGCGGTGAGAACGTGGATGACAAGATTCTCGGAGAGCCCTGCCACCCGCTCCTGGACACCTTCGAGGGGGCGCCCGTCACAGGCCAGGGTGCCGTTGTAATCCAGGACCAGATGCGCCAGGCGTAGCTCTTTAAAACCGGGAATTGATAGCTCTAACATCTTTTTTCCCCAGCTAGATAGCCATTAAAAGCTAGTAGTTAGGTTGCGAAAATCAGCGTAAGTAATTGCGAACATCTTGATGGATCAGGAACGGATAAAGTCCCCTGTTGAAAAAGGATATTTAGTTGTAATTTCAAGATGATATACAAATCCCCCCTAACCCCCCTTTAAAAAAGGGGGGAATAAAAACGGCTTTCAAAAAATCCGCTAACTCTTGCAATCAGGTACTGGTGTCTAGTCCCAGATATTTCTATCAAAATGTTCCTATCTCATATGTAGGGGCCGACCCATGTGTCGGCCCGTCAGGAGGGCGCACACCCGGGTGCGCCCCTACAAATATTTTGCCAGATATTCCTGGGACGCGACACTAGGTCAACACCGGTTTTCCTTGTCATCCGGAAGGAAGTGAAGGATCTCAACTGATTGGCAAAGCGAGATTCTTCAGTGGCTTCGCTCCCTCAGAATGACAGATTGGACGAATTTTTCAGAAGTCTCAAGTTGCCGTTAAAAGAGCGGCGCTGACGAGACGCCAGCGCCATTGCAGGTTAAGCCGGCGGCTAAAAAAATACTCATGGGAAGATACTTGGTGTCACTGGGCAGCTGAGCCCCCGGCGGCCACCAGAACTTCCTCCATCTGACGGGCCACCCTGCCGGCTTCGAAGCGGGGAGCCAGGTCCCGGCTGGCCCGCTTCATGGCCAGCAGGAGCTGGGGATCGGTGAGCACACTCCGCAGACGGCGGGCGAAGGCTTCAGCGTCGGTGACGGTGCAGGTGAAGCCGTTCACCCCGTCCTGGACCAGGTCTAGCAGGCTGCCGTGGTCACTGGTGGCGAGGGCCAGCCCCAATCCCAGGGCCTGGAGACCCACCAGGGGCAGACCCTCAGAAAGGGAAGGCAGGACAAGAATATCGCTGTGGCGCATGATGGCCGTGGCAGCCTCCGGCGCCACCCAGCCATGAAAATGCACCCGCGCCGCCAGATTCCACCGGCGGGCCAAAGTCTCCAGCTCACCCCGCAGGGGCCCGTCTCCCACCAGATCCAGGCGCCAGTCCAGGTCCCGGAGCTTTTCCAGGACTTCCAAAAGGAAAATCAGGTTTTTCTGCAAACTGAAGCGCCCCACGAAGACCATCCGGGTGGGGGTGTGCACCGCCGGCGTCAGGGGCTCCAAGGCGTCCAGCTCCACGCCATTGGGGATGACATGCACCGGCAGACCGTAGGCCCGCCGGGCCAGCCCGGCCACCTCTGGGGTGGGCACCGTGACCGCCGCGGCGTCCCGCCAGATGGGCACGGTAAAAGGCTTGAGCCAGCGGAACAGGTGGTCTGTTTGGAGAGGCACGCCTCCGGGAATATCTCCCAGTTGGGTACTGAGCACGTAGGGAATGCCGGTGAGGCGACGGATAATCCAGGCCAACACGCCGGTGGGCACCGCAAAATGCACGTTGATGACCTGGGGCCGCCAGGCCACGGCGTGCCTCAGGGAGGGCATAAGATTGGCAGCCAGAAAATATCCCATTTCCGGGACCGTGCAGGTGTGGGCCTGGCGCCGCCCTGACCACGAACGGTAAATCACGTAGCCTTCCCGCACTTCCTGGCGGGGCAGGCCCTGGAAGTAGGAGGTCTGCACCCGGAGGTCATGCCCGAAACGGGCCAGGTGGCGGCACAGATCGGCGGCGAAGCGGCCGCCCCCGCCGCCTATGGGGGGAAATTCGTAGTTAAGGACAAGGATGCGCATTGAGGTGCCATACACCGCGGCCGAACCGCACCCACGGGTAAGGGTGCGCCTCAGCGCTGCAACTGCAGCAACACAGAGGAGCCCCGGTCATCCAAAACCGTGACCTGTCTTCCCTTGAGGGACGGGGGCAGGAGGGCCGCAGGGTTAAAGCTCACACTGAAAGGCTCTGTCTCGCCGCCTCGGGGATAAAAAGTCAACCGGGCCTTTTGAGCCCAAGGCCAGTGAAGACTGTCCGCTCCGAAGGTGAGTCCTCCCAGCTGGTAATGGTCCTCGCCCCGGGGAAAGATTATTCGAAAGGCAGAAGCCGACGGCATGGCCGCGAGGTCCACCGGGAGCCACCCGGACCAGCGAGCCGGGACCTGGAGCTTTTGCCGGTACTGCTCGAGGGGTTCCCCCGCCTGGTTCAAGGGGACCACGACCAGAGCGCCGCGGCGACCTGGATTGTCCAGACGCACGCGCAAGGTTTTCGGAAAATCCTGCGTCATCACCCTGAGGTCCAGCCACCGGTAATGGTCAGCGGGAATCTTCCCATCCCGGGCCGCGGGTCCGAATTTGCGCGGCCGACTGAGGGGCGAGAAGCGGAACTCCGGCGAGGTAATCCACCACCGGTGTTCAGCCACGCCCTCAAAGGAGGGGTGATACACTGTAGGATTGTAGGCCACCACAAAGCGCAGATGGGGACGGGAGAGCCCCTTGGTGGCGAGGGAAGTGCCTTGAAAGGCGGGATGGTAATAAGCCGCCCCGAGGCGTAGGGCCCCATGAATAAGATAATATGGCATGAGGATGAAGCTGGTGTAGACAACCCGGTCGCCGGGGCGGGCGTGTTTCAGAAGCACCTCAGGTTGGCCCGGATCAAGAGCCAGGGGCTGGCGCTCCCGCAGAAACTTGGACATCACGAGCACCTGTTCCCCCCCTCTGAACATCATGTCCCCGGCGTAGCCCAGGAGGACCGCCAAGGCCACCACAGGCCAGAAATGTTTGAAGTCCAGAGAGACTTTTCCCGGTGAGGCAAGCCGATACTGACGCCACCAGACCAGAGACAGCCCCAGGACATACCAGAAAGCCTGGCCCACCAAGCCGAAAAGCAGCACCACCAGCGGGATCCACAACCGGAGGAGCACATCCGCGGGATGGTTGGAGACGAAAAACAGCAATCCCCCCAAGGAGACGCCGTAGATGAGGAGCATTCTGAAGACCGGCCGGCGTGCCGAGGGGGTGAGGGTCCCCAGCCCCAGGGCCAGGGCGCCGCAGAAAAGCGGCAGCGCCCCCCAGAGCCCTGCTTCTAGTCTGACATTTTCCACTATTATCTGGAAGAAGTTCCGCCCCACTCCCACCAGCCAGTCCCGGAGAGGATGGTCTCCCACGGGAATCAGGAACGGAAAAACAAAAAACGGCCGCTTGATAAAACGGACCACGAGAAGGCCGATGGTTATGGTGGCGGCCACCGCCGACACCGTCACCCAGACGCGTTTGCGTTTCTCCGGCGGGGCCACGGCCAGGGCCAGGAGGGCTGCCATGCCCGCATAAATGACCCCGATGAGGTGCATGCCGATGAGGACCAGGGAGCCCAGGAACAGAGTCCAGGGAGCCTGGCCTTGGCGGGAGATGATCCGGGCCCAGATCATTACTGCCAGGGCCATGGTGAAATTGGATGGCACCAGATGGTGCAGACCGGTGTCGGGGAAAACCTTGAAGGCCAGAAGGATCAGAGCCACGCCGGCGGGGCCTGGCCCCAGTAGCACCGACAGCCAGTAGGCAAAGGCCAGCCCAAAGATCGCCGGAGATAGATACCAGAGAAACCGATAAGCCTCCATGAGGCTCATCCCCAGCTTACTGAGGCCCACCAGCACCACCGAAAAGAGGAGGTGATAAACTGGAAAAACCTTGGCGCTGGCCAGCAACCGCTGCTGTTCAGCTTTGGGGTCGCTGGTTATATGAAGCAATTGGTGACGAAGGTCTTGCAAGGCAGGACAGTTTTGGGTGAAGCATTCCTCCATCTGCCGGGACTTCAAGACATAAGTAAGGGCGTCATCCACCTCGGGGGTCAGGTTCCAGTTCCACAAGGGGCTCGCCAATAGATACCCCTGCACCGCCACGTACACCACAAAACCCACCACCAGCACGAGCCGTGAGGCCCGGGGACTTGGCTGAGCAGTTTCCGTGGTCATCAACCTTCCTTCCATACCGGTGGGCTCATGGTGTCCATGGCCTCTCCCCTGTTCAGTTGGCCCAATGCTCAAACCACATCTGGAAGGCCAGGAGCGTCCAAAGGAGTTTGCGGTGGTCTCGCCGGCGAGCTTGGTGCTCCTGAAGCAGGCTCCCCACATAATCCGGCTGAAAGAGACCCTGGCGTTTCAGGCGGCTGGGAGACAGCAGGTCCTCCAGCAAGGGTTTCAGGGGGCCGGTGAACCATTTGGCCACGGGAACATTGAAGCCCTTTTTGCCCCGCCACAGGATGGGAGCGGGCAGCAGTCCCTGAAGGGCCTGCCGCAGGAGGTACTTGGTGGTCAACCGGTGAAGCTTCATGGAGTGGGGCAGGCCGGCGGCAAACTCCACCAGAACCCGGTTGAGCAGAGGAACCCGCACTTCCAGGGAATGGGCCATGCTGGCCCGGTCCACTTTCGCCAGAATGTCCCCTTCCAGGTAGAGCTTGAGGTCGCAATAAAGCACCTGGTTGAGGGGGTCCGGGGTGGAGGCCTGGCGGGCATGGCCCTCCACCAGGTCCGTCACCTCCTGGAGACATTCCTGGGTCCGGGGGCCCAGAAGCAAACGCTTTTCCTCGGGCGTAAAGGAGCCCAACCAGCGGTGGTGCCGCACTACCGGCGGCTGGTCATAATCCCGCAGGAAACGGCGCAGTTTGAAGTCGAAGCTCAGATTGTCAAATGACACGGGCAGCCGCTCCAATACCCAGGGTTCCACCAGTCGCCGGAGCCAGCCGGGAGCCAGACGAGCATAATAATCTGCCAGGCGGTGGGCCTGCAAAGTAGAGTACCCTCCGAACAGCTCATCCCCACCGTCCCCCCCCAGGGCCACCTTGACATGGTCCCTGGTGAAGCGGGCCAGACAATAGGTGGGGATTATCGAGGAATCCCCCAGAGGTTCGTCCAGTCCCGCCATTATTTCGGGCAAGACCTCCAGGGCGGTGTCGGAGGACAGGAGAAATTCATGATGCTCGGTGCCGACATGCCTGGCCACCTGGCGGGCGTAGACCGATTCGTCAAAGGAGGGATCGTCGAAGGCGATGGAGAAGCTGGGCACCGGATGAGGGGAGACCCGGGTCATCATGGCCGCTATCGCGCTGGAATCAAGGCCGCCACTTAACAGAACCCCCACGGGCACATCGGCGATAACTTCCATTTTGACCACGTCCTGGAGCAGTCGTAGGACCTCGTCCGTATAATCGGCCAGCGTTTTGGAGCGCACCGGCTCTCTCCGGTCCAGGCGTAAGTCCCAATATCTCTGTATTTGGGGGTTGGCGCCCTCCAACGTGAGGAAGTGGCCGGGAGGCAATTTTTTCACCCCCGAAAAGATGCTATACGGCGTGGGGACATATTCCAGGGAGAGATAAAGATTCAGGGCGGTGACATCCAGGCGTCGCTCCAGTTGGGGGTGGGCCAGGAGGGCCTTCACCTCCGAGCCAAAAATAAAGCAATGGGGCAGACGGGCGTAATAGAGGGGCTTGATTCCCAGGCGGTCCCGGGCCAACACCAGGCGACGCCGAGGCCCGTCCCAGATGGCGAAGGCAAACATGCCGTTCATGGCCTCCAGACAGGCTTCCCCGTGCTCCTCGTAGGCGTGGATGATCACCTCGGTATCGCTTTGGGTGGCGAAGCGGTGCCCGGCTTTCTCCAGGTTGACCCGGAGTTCCTGGTAATTATACAGCTCGCCGTTGTAGACGATCCAGATGGTGCCGTCTTCGTTGGTCAGCGGCTGATGGCCGGTCTCCAGGTCGATGATGGACAGGCGGCGGTGCCCCAGCCCCACGGGACCGGCCAGATAATCGCCCCGATCGTCAGGCCCGCGGTGTTTCAGGGTCGCAGTCATAGCCTTTAGCGACTCCCGGTCCACCGGGGCCTGCTGGTCAAAGTTTATTATGCCGCAGAATCCGCACATGCAGACCACTTAATGGGAAGAGCGATAAACCTGACGGACGATATACGTCGGCTTGCCCTGGGATTCATGATAAGTGCGGCTGAGAAGTTCCGCCGTGAAACCTTGTAAGACACAGAAAAATCCGAGGATGAACAGCATGGTGGACAGGAGCAGCAAAGGGGTTTGAATGAGAGACTGGTTGTAGAAGTACTTCTGAAAGATCATGATGATGCCGGTCAGGACGCTGAGCCCGATGAGCACCAGGCCGAAGCCTCCAAAAATCCTGAGGGGGTTGGAGGAAAAGCTCCCGAGAAACTTAATGGTGAGCAAGTCAAGAATGACACTGAAGGTGCGGCTGATGCCGTACTTGGAACGGCCATAGAGGCGGGGCTTGTGGTTGACGGGGATCTCGGCCACCCTGGCCCCCACCTGCAGCGCCAGGGCCGGAATGAACCGATGCATCTGGCCGTAAAGGCGAATGTGGTTAAGAAGTGACCGGCGGTAGGCCTTCAGGGTGCAGCCGATGTCATGGAGCTTGAAATCCACCACCCGGGAGATGAGCCAATTGGCCAGGACTGAGGTGGTCTTGCGCCAAAGCCAGTGGTCTTGCCGGTCTTTGCGCCAGCCGCTCACCAGATCATAGCCTTCATCCAACTTGGCCAACAGGCGAGGGATGTCCTCGGGGTCGTTTTGCAGGTCGGCGTCCTGGCATACCACCACTTCACCCCGGGCATAATCGATGCCGGCGGAGAGAGCCGAGGTCTGCCCGAAGTTGCGTCTGAGCTGAATCACCGCCACCGTGTTATCTTCTTCCGCCAGCTTCCTAAGTTTCACCAAACCGCCATCGGTGCTGCCGTCATCAACATAGATAATCTCGTAGGATCGCTCCAAAGACGTCAGTACCGCTTTTAATTGTTGATGGAGGATATCCAGACTCTCCAATTCATTGAATACCGGAATGACGACAGAGAGGTAACATTCATCCATCTGGACAGCTTGCGGTTCAAAGGAGGGGATGGTTTGCATGCTAGTCGAAATCCTGAATGTGCTTAAAAAATTTGAAGTTTTTATTATACCAGGGATTTCTTTAATATTTCAAGAAACCCTTGCGCCTCTTCCCTGGGAAAGCCGACCCTCCGAGTTCCTTTTTTTCCAAAGACATTCACGGACTATAGCATACCACGGACCGAAAATTCGCCGCCCACTGTTCGTGAGGGCGGTCATCCTAATCATGGCCCCGCCCGCGTTCCAATAACTGCAGGTACAAGTCTTCCACCTGGCGCACCATGGCTGCCGCCGAGTGGCGCCGCCGCACCGTTTCCTGGCCGGCCAGGGCTAGCCGCTGCCCCAGGGCCCGGTCCCGCAAGACCCGGCACACTTCCCCCACAAACAGGTCCCGGCGTCCCGGGGGTATGAGGCAGGCGTCCCGGCCGTTTTGCAAAACTTCCGCCACGCCGTCCACCCGGGAGGCCACCACCGGCACGCCCATGGCCAGGGCCTCCAGAACCGTCAGGGGGGTTCCCTCAAAATGCGAGGTAAGAAGCAGCACGTCCAGGTTCTGGTACAACTCCGGCATTTCTTTGACAAACCCCAGGAAGCGCACCCGGGAGGCCAGGCCCAGTTTCCGGCTCATCTCCTCCAGGGCGGCCCGGTCCGGCCCCTCCCCGACAATGACAAACACCGCCTCAGGAATCATGGCGCTCACTTCGGCGGCCACTTCCAGAAAGAGGGGAAAATTTTTCTGATAGTGCAGCCTGCCTATGCCGCCCACCACCAGGGCCTCAGCCGGCAGGCCCCAGGCTTGCCGCCAGTTCTCCCGCCCCGCGCCCTGGGCCTCGGGGGTAAACCGCTCCAGATCCACGGCGTTATAAATCACGGTGACTTTATCAGCGGGTATGCCCTCCTGTTCACACAGAAAGGTGCGGATGGAGGAGGACACCGCCACGATGTGATGCGCCAGCCGGTTGGCCTGGATATCCAGGCCGCGATAGAGGAAGGAGCGGTGACGGAGATCGTCGTTGGTCTGGTCGTGGGTAAGGCGCACCGGCACCCGGCACAGGGCCGCCAGGGAATTACCCAGCAAGTTGGCGCCAAACAGGTGACAATGCACCACATCATAGCGGTTGCGGGCCAGGAGACCCAAAAGTCTTGGAACCATCAGGGGCACGGCCAACTTAGCCACCCGGTGGGGCGCCAAGGAGTATACCGGGACGCCCCAGGCCCTGAGAACCTCGAAGTAGTGGCCGAAGCCATGGAGGGCCGCCACCTCCGGTTGGAAATACCGCCGCCGGCCATACTTGACCAGATGACACACCGCCTCCTGGGCGCCGCCGGACCCCAGGTGATCGATAACGTGCAACAGGCGATAGGGTGGGGCCATGTGGAATTAATGTCGCCGTCCGCCAAAGCCCTGCTGCGGGCTGTGTGATCCTGAGGGTCAGGACACCGCCGCTTGGGGCAGATCAGTGGCGGCCCGGCGTCTCCTTCGATTGAGCCGAGATTTTCGAGGGAAATTCCCGTTGAAAAATCTTATAGATGCGCTGTGCCACCTGTTCATTGCCTTCTTCGGTGATGTGGGCCCAGGAAAAGTAGAGGGTTTTTTTCTTCTGGTCGAACATGGTGGCAATATTAGAAAAATGGGGCATTTTGACCCGAGCCATCCGCTCATAGACCAGTTGGTACATTTTCACCATTTTCCGGTTGGTCCAGGCAGACAACTGCTTCTCCTCGTCGGTCAGGGCCTGGTTGGTGCACAGGGCCGGCTGCCAGAGAAACAGGTATTGGAAACCATAGGCCTGGGCCAGGTGTTTTACCACCTCGACATTTTTGATATAGTCCGCCACGATGTCGTCCGCCAACCGGTCCAGGGCCTTTTCTTCTTTCGGGGTAAAACGCTTCGGTTTCCGGGTATAGGACCTTACCAAATCTCTTAAATCCCTGATGCCCCGGGAGATGCCGGTCCGCCCCAACTCCTTATTGAACTTGCGCCACAGTGAATCTTTTTTCCGCTTGAAAAGCTGACGGCGAATGGTGTCGGCCCCGAAAATTGATCCCGGTTGGTTGTTTTTGGTGCCCACCATGACTTCGTTGATCCCATCATAAAAGATGACGTAGTCGGGGATGATCCCCTGCTTGAGAAGCAACACCAGTTGCATCACCTCTTGCGTCAAAGTGTAGCCCTTTTCCCCGTAATTCACCACGACATAGCGGGCCGTTCCCTGGTTCAGCTTTTTCGAGAGGAGGGAGGGGATGGTGAAGTCGTCCCGGGCCCCCACCCCCCAGGTGGTGGAGCCCCCGAAGCAAAAGACCTTTTTCACTGCCTGGTCCGCGGCCACCGGCGCATTCCAGGTTTTCCTGAGACCTTCGGGAGAAATGTTGAGGTGCTTGCCGTGAAACTCCTGGCGGCGCCACATGATATAGGGAACAAACAGGGGTTTGGTACTGCGCTCCTCGGCAAAATACTCTTGGGGCCAAACAAGGTCGGCGTATGGGGTAATCTGGGTGGCCTGCTGATGGGGGGTGGGGTCTTTATCCTGGATGGAATACATGAATTTCAAGCCCACCTCGATGGCCACCAGCACCAACACCACCACAATGCCTATATATAAAAATTTCCGTCGGCCGGATAAAAACCGCTGGCCCTGGGGGGGCTCAGCCTCCTCGGCCGTATGGAACAACAAGAGCATAAAGATAAGCTCCTTTTGGGACTAAATGAGAATATTGTAACCTGCACCTCTCCCACCCCGGCTAAGGGGCCTTTTCAGCCCTTCCGGGCGGCCGGGGGGAAATTGCTTCCTTTTCCTATCACATCACCCCTGGTTCTGTCCAATATCCAGGAACCGTTCAAGCAGGCGGCGAGGATGCCAAAAAAGAGACCAGGGGATCAATCCCCCGGCCTCTCGATTCTTCCTGGTGTTCAGAGCGAGCTTTACCGAACGCGCCGGTTGTGTTTGGCCCGGTAGACGTGGCGGTTGCTCCGGTTCAGCATCTTGTTGGTCCGGAGACGCTCCCGACGGGTGTAAACGCCGTCGGCCTTCATGCGCGCTTCGGCCCCCCGAATGCGGGCCTGTTCCCTTTCCAGGCGGTTGAACTCCCTCGGGGTGATTTTCCCAGAATCCACGCCTCGGTAAATCCGTCCCTGCTGGTAAGCCTCCCGCTTGTCGACCCGGGGGCTGGTGGTCTCCGCCAGGGCCGGGATGCTTCCCAGCGCCACGCTGCCGGCCACCAATCCAGCGATGGCCATTTTTTGCCACTTCTTCATAACTGCTTCTCCTTTCCTTTATCCAAAGTGTGATTGATAGTAAAATAAGGTTATGGCGCCTTAACCTTTATTATGGAAAACACTTGTCAATATATTTTCCGGCGCGATACTGAAATTTATTTTAATAAAAATACAAAAAACTAATTGCGACAGCCTATGACTGGTTGTCACAACTAGTCATAAAAATAATTAATATGATTTTGACAAGATTTATGATGGAAAGGAGGGAGATATTACGAAGTTGATGGTTAATTAGGGCATCATTATCATAATAAGACCTCAATTACCTCTCGGTAAAACAGGATGTCTTATGGACTCAGAATTAGCATTAACGAATTTACCCTGGGTTGTCTGCTAATAACGTCCTCCCGGCCGAGACACGGGCACTTCCCGGGGACCGGGCTTAACAGGCAAAGGCACTCCCCGGGGGGACTGCCGCACTTTTTGGGCCTCCTTGGCAATCTGTTGACGCATATTCATAAGCAGAAGAATATAGCGGGCCTGCTGCACGGGCGTCAGGACGGTTTTTTCTTCCTCGAGCTGCCGTTGCTCCAGGGCCAGCTTCTCCCGGCGGATTCTCATCATATTGCCCAAGATGCCCCGCACCTCCTGTTCCGAAGGCTTGGGCTGGCGCATCACCCGGTTAAGCTGCTGCAGCGACATTCTGGCCTTTTGGATGGCCTGGCGCTTGAGGGACTTATATTTCCTATCAATCTGCAGCAACCGCTCCACTTTGGACTGGTCAATGCCCAGAGCAGGTCCCAGATTCTTGCGCTTGAAGTCCGCCTGGTACTGGTCAATGGGGTCGCTGGAGCCACCGGTAGTTAAGGCTCCTACTGGCCTGGGAACCCCGGCCAGAAGCAACAACAGGGTTGCTAAAAACACACAGCGTAACATGGCGGTTTATCTCCCTGACTCAAGTCTTCTCTTCAGGTCTTGCCGTTCTTCCCGAGACAGGTCGGCCACCACCGCGTCCACATCCCAGCTCAGGATATCGTCTTCCGGCCAGATCCCCCCTGCTGTGATCTGCGCCCTCTCTGAATCGGACGTTTTTCCGGCAGCCAGACTGTATTTCCCCTCAGCGGCCGGGGCCGCCCCAGGCCTGGCCGCCAGAGCCGGCGCTGCTTTCCCCTTGCCGGTGAGGGCCGGGGCCGCTCTCTTGGCGGTGGCGGCAGCCGGGGGCGCAGGCGCAGCCGGGAGCGCCATTCGGACCCGAGGACTCTTTTGGGGCTGGACAGCCACCGGGGGCCTGGCCTCCTCCTGGGTTTGAACTAGCTTGGATTTGGGAGACGGAGTGGTGAAGGGGCCCAGGTACACAGCCAGGGCCAACACCCCGGCCAGGGCGGTAGCTCCCAGGATGTAATAGGGGATGCGAGGCCGCCAGGTCGCCGGCTCGGGGGCCTGGTTCACCTGGGCCAGCTTGAGGTGCAGCTCCCGGTCGAACTCCTGCCAGAAGGCAGGTCCGGGGTCCGGCAGGGGATGAGCCTGATAGAGCTGCTTCATCTCGGTGAGCTCTTCCAGCTCCCGGCGGCAGTCGGCACAGCCTTTCAGGTGCGTCGCCACCAAACTCCTCCAAATGGAGTTCAGATCACCGTCGGGATAATCTGGCAGTCGCCGTTGGATAAGGGCGCATCGCCACGTCATGGTCTTCCTCACTTCTCAAATGCTTCTTTAGGGTCTTCAAGGCCTGGCAGTAATTGACTCTGGCGGCCCCGGCGGTCCCTCCCAGTTGCTCGCTGATTTCCTTATAGGAGAGCCCCTGCTCCAGCTTGAGGGTGAGCACCGCCCGCTGTTTGGGGGGGAGATGCTCGAGGGCGGCATATAAGCGTCTGCGGTCTTCCGCCTCCACAAGCGCCTCCTCCGGGGAGTCCTCCGCCACTATTTTTAATTCCTGGGTGTCCACCGGCTCGCCATATTTCTTTTTACTTTTCATAAAGTTGTAGCATTGATTGATGCCGATCCTAAACAGCCAGGTGCGAAACTGCGATTGGTGCCGAAACTCCCGAATGTGGATGAAGGCCTGCAGAAAGGTCTGCTGGGCCATGTCCTTGGCCTCCTCGGGATCCTGCACCAGTCGGCAGGCAAGATTGTAGATCTCCCGCTGGTACTTCCTGACAAGTTCCTCGAAGGCCGGGAGGTCACCTTGTTGGGCCCGGGCCACGAGGTGAGGTTCGGTCATGAGCGGTCCTCACCCGGCTTCATTAATTTAGACCTGCCGGAAAGGCAAACGTTAAAAGAACACTTCTCATTTTGATAACCACAGTGCCTGCCACTGAACTTTGAAAATAATATGAGATTGTTGCAAATAGTCTTTTGGGAGAGGGGGCCAGGGGTCGCGGACCCCTGCCCCCTCTCCCAAACCCTCTCCCCCAACCCCTTACATATTTTAAAAAAA
>CBFDAH010000046.1:0-17865 GCA_965602785.1 uncultured Syntrophobacterales bacterium | reverse complement strand
GCCCCTAAGGGGTTGGGGGAGAGGGTTTGGGAGAGGGGGCAGGGGTCCGCGACCCCTGGCCCCCTCTCCCAAAGACCTTTTACGAAAATCTCATTTTACAGCCTTGATGAATCTTGCAGGGCCAGGAAATAGCGCATCACCAGGGGCAGTTCCAGGCCCCCTGATTGGAGCAAGGCTTCATCGGTGAGAACTTTAAGGGGATCGCCGTTGGCCAGGATGGCGCCGTTGGCCAGGAGCACCACCCGGTCGGCCACCTCCAGGGTCAGCTCGAAGTCGTGGGTGGCAATGAGCTTGGTGCCCCGGAAAGCCTTGAGAAGCTGGAGCACCTCCCGCCGTCCCCGGGGGTCCAGGCTGCTGGTGGGCTCATCCAGGAGCATGATCTCGGGCTCCATGGCGTAAATGGTGGCCAGGGCCACCCGGCGCTTCTCCCCGCCGCTCAGGTGATGAGGCACCCGGTGTTCGAAGCCGGTGAGGCCCACCGCCGCCAGGGACCGGTTGACCCTCTCTTTAACTTCACGAGCCCCCAACCCCTGGTTGATGGGCCCGAAGGCCACGTCGTCGAAGACTGTGGTGCAAAAGAGCTGGTCATCCGGGTGCTGGAAGACCAGGCCCACCCGGCCCCGGACCAGGTCCACCGCCTTCCTGGTGTTAAGAGGCTTATCGAAAACCGACACTTCCCGGGGGACCCTCCCCAAGAGGCCCAGAATGTAGAGGAACAGCGTGGTTTTGCCGGCGCCGTTGGGGCCGATGAAAACCACAGTCTCCCCTTTAGGCACCGTGAGGCTCAGGTCGGCGAGCGCAGGGGTGCCGTTGCTGTAGGAAAAGGTAAGGCCATTGATTTCCAGGGCTAGGTCCACAATCGATCCACTCCCACAATAATTACGGCAGCCACAAGGATGGCGCCGCTTTTGGCTGCGTCTGGCCATCCCCAGGAGAATTCCGCCAGGGTGCCGAATTTTTCTTTGAAGCCCCGGGCCAGCATGGCCTGGTAAATCCGCTGGGTGCGCTCGAAGGCCCGCACCACCAGGAGCCCCACCAGGTTCCCCAGGGTTCTCAGGGTCCGCACGTTGGTTTTGGGATGAAACCCCCGGGCCCGGGTGGCCTGCTGCATGGTGCGCACCTCTTCTGCAAAGACAAAGAGGTAGCGGTAGGCAAAGAGAATCATGGCCACCAACCGCTCCGGCACCTTAAGACGGGCCAGGGCTTTCATGGAGACATGGAAGGGGGTGGTGGCGAACATGGGGAAGATGGTAAGCACCATGGCCAGGCCTTTGATGAAAATGATGCCCCCTTGCATGAGTCCCGGGCGCCAGCCATCCGGGTGCGTCAGGGGGAGGATTACCAGAAAGGGAAGCAGAAACAGGAGCACGGCCCTGAGGCGGCGCAGGATGAAGCCCAGAGGCAGGCCGCTGGCCAGGAGCCACAGCACCGCCAGTCCCAGGGCCACACAAGCCCCCACCAGACCCCGCACCAGGGCAATGGCCACCAGGAAAACGGCAAACGTGGCGATTTTCCACCGGGGATCCAGACGGTGGAAGGGGGAATCCAGGTGCGCAAAACGGTCAATGTCGGGATGCATGGCGGCGGACCTCAGCCCGAAGTTTTAAGACGGTGATAAAAGCCGAAATTCCGAAAATAAAACCCAAACCGGCCAGGACGCTGGTCCAGGGGATGGGTTCTCCCGGAGGGGAAGGCGGCGTCGATGGCGGGGCGGAGGTGGCCGGAGAAGCCGCGGCAGCCGCCCCGGAAGGCGCAGGCGCCTGTTGGGGAGCAGCTCGCGGTGCTGGGGGGGCCGCCTTTCCCGGGACTACCACCCGTTTTTCGGCCCGGTGTCCCAGGGGATCCCCTGCCTCCAGTCGGTGCGCCCCCGGCTTCAGATGGGCAAATCTGGCGTTGCCCTGGGCGTCGGTTTTGCCAACCAGGGGTGGGGAGCCGTCCGGGGGGGTCAGGCTTACCGGGACGTCCTGAGCGGGGGCGCCGTCCGGGAAGAAGGCTTGCATGGTAAGCGTGCCGTCTGCTTGGGGGGTGGCGCTTACCAGAAGTTTATGAGCCTGGGCCGGCAGGGGAATGGCCAAACAGAACAGCAAGGCTGCCAGCCCAAGGGGCCCGAGGCGGGCACGCTTGGAAGTCGGCCGCCAGAGAACATCAGGCTTGATTTTTTCCAGAAAAACCGCGCTCCCGGCGCACACCAGGCCTTCCAGGGGCATGAGGGGCAGATGAGCCACCAGGGCCAGGCGGGCGATAGCCCAGAATTCCCGGCCGGCGCTGGCCAACCACAGGGCCAGAATGACCCCGGAAAAGGCGATGGCCAGCGCCCCGGCCAAAAAGGCGAACAGCGCGGCCAGATGACGCTGGGGGAAGAACTTCCGCATCTGAAAAATCAAGGCGGCCAGAAGGGCCGGGAGCCCCAGCATAAGGGCGTTGGCCCCCACGGTGAGAAGCCCCCCGTGCTGAAACAGCAAGGCCTGCAAGATCAGGCCCACCAGAATGGCCGGGAAGGCCAGGGGCCCGAGGACGATCCCCAGCAAGCCGTTTAGGGTCAGGTGGACGCTGGTGGGCCCCAAGGGTACGTGGATCAGGGAAGCCACGAAAAACCCGGCGGTCATCACCGCGGCCTTGGACAGGTCCTCAAAGGGGGCCTTTCTGAGGGTGAACCCGGTGACCACTGCGGTTCCGGCCCACCCGGCGGCCAGGCTGGTAAGGGGCAGGACCCCGTCGGCAATATGCATAAAGAACTATGGTGAAAATAGGTCGAAAAAAAAGGCCACGACTCCGGGCGCCTTCAGGAGCCCTGGCCTTCGTGGCCTGTACATTTCAGTCTTAAACGCAGTCGGGGTTCATCCCCGCAATGTTTTTGTTTACCTTTTCCCCTGGGGTTTGTCAAGAGGATTACCGGATGCCCTCCCGGGGCACCCCCTGGTGGAAGTGCAACGCCAGCCAGACGGTTTTCTTCCGGGGGTCGGTCCACTCCACCCGATGGCGCCGATGGGCCGGGATCAGGAGGTGGTCTCCCGGCTTGAGAACCACCATCTTCGAGACCCCGGCAAAGCGAAGCCCGGCACTGCCGCTCAGGAGGACCACCCACTCGGACCGTTCCTGGTCATACCACTCTCCCGCCGCCGTGGCCTGCCCGTGGGAAACGATGCGTTCCAGACGCAAGCTCTCCGTTTCCACCAGGGTTTCAAAGAGTTCCTGGGACAAGCTTTCCGGAAGACCGGAAAACAGATTACCTCTCATCATAGTTGATCCTCCGCCTCACCTCGGAATACCAGCCTAAGTCCCTCATAGCACAGGGACTGCCAGGTGTAAAACGCATCTGTCTGGAGGTGCCCTGCCCGGCACTAGCTTGAGTTTGTTGCGAGAGTATCTTGAGGGGAGGGCCGGGGGACCACTGGCCCCCCGCCCTTGGGCACGGCAAGCCGTGCCCCTACGACTCCCCACCCAACCCCCTGTAGGGGCTTGATTTATCAACCCCTGGGGGGCGCAATACATTGCGTCCCTATGGGAATGGGTGAGAGGGTTTGGGAGAGGGGGCAGGGGTCCGCGACTCCTGGCCCCCTCTCCCAAAAGACTATTTGCCACAATCTAAGCTTATAGCCGCCGCCCGGTTCCCGGCCGTCCCGGCCGTTCCCCTTAGAAGCCGGCTGCGGGGATTTGGCTGGAAAATTTCTCAAGGATAAAATATAGTGATAATCATTACAGAAAAAAAGTGTCAGCTATGAAAGCAGATCTGCGTCTCTATTTGCGTTTGCTCAAGTATGTCAAGGCCTACTGGCCCCGGTTTCTGGTGGCCGTGGCGGCCATGTTGGTGGTCTCCGGTGTCACCGCGTCCCTTGCCTATCTGGTCAAGCCCGTCCTGGATGATATATTTTTCGCCAAAGATCTGAATAAGCTCTATTGGTTACCCTTCCTGGTGGTCGTCCTCTACGCCGCCAAGGGGGGCCTGTCTTTTGTCTCCTATTACCAGATGCACTATATGGGCATCCGCACTGTCACGAAGATGCGGGATGAGCTCTTCCAGCACCTGCAGCGCCAGTCCCAAATGTTTTTCGACCATGAAGCCACCGGGGTGTTAATGAGCCGAGTGGTCTACGATGTCCTCCTGCTCAGCGATTCCGTCACCAAGGTGGTGACCAGCCTCTTCAAAGACAGCTTCACCCTGGTGGGCCTGGCCGCCGTGCTGTTCTATCGGGATTGGCAACTGGCTCTCCTGGCCACCCTGATTTTTCCCCCGGCGGCGTACCTCATCGTGCGCTTCGGCCGGCGTCTCAGGCGCCTGTCCAAAGAGAACCAGCAAGCCGTAGCCCGGTTGAACGCCCTGCTCCAGGAGAATTTAACCGGCCAGCGCATCGTCAAGGCTTTCGCCCGGGAGGACTTCGAGGCAGCCCGCTTCGGCCGGGCCAACGAGCATTTTCGTCGGCTGCGTATGAAGCTCCTGGTCACCCGGGGGCTTTCCTCACCGGTTATGGAGCTGTTGGGGGCCCTGGGAATGGGGGGCATCATTTTCTACGGCGGCTACAAGGTTATCCAGGGGACCAGCACACCTGGCACCTTCTTCTCCTTCCTGGCCGCTCTCCTGATGCTCTATGCCCCCATCAAGGGCCTGAGCAATGCCCAAAACTCCATCCAGGAGGGTCTGGCGGCGGCCCACCGAGTATTTGACATCCTGGACCTGGAGCCGGATATAAAAAACCGCCCGGAGGCCCGGCCTCTGGCCCCCCTCTCCCGAGGCATCGCCTATCAGGGGGTCTCCTTCACCTATGGCGGCGCCGCAGTCCTCCAAGACATCAACTTTATTGTGAAAAAAGGGGAAATGATAGCCCTGGTGGGGCCTTCCGGCGCCGGCAAGACCACTCTCTTGAACCTGCTGCCCCGGTTTTATGAAGTGGGCCGCGGGAGCATTCTCGTGGACGGGGTGGACGTCCGGGATGTAACGTTGGAGTCCCTGAGGGCCCAGACCGGGGTGGTGACCCAACAGACCATCCTGTTTAACGAATCGGTGCGCTATAATGTAGCCTTTGGCCGCCTGGAGGCTAAAGAAGAGGAGATCATCCAGGCCCTCAAGGCCGCTCACGCCTATGGCTTCGTCATGGCTCTCCCCCGGGGTCTGGACAGCGTTATTGGGGAGCAGGGGGTGCGCCTCTCCGGGGGTGAGCGCCAGCGCCTGGCCATCGCTCGAGCTCTCCTCAAAGACCCACCCATTCTCATCCTAGATGAAGCCACCTCGTCTCTGGACTCCGAGTCCGAACGGGAGGTGCAGCAGGCTCTGGACCGTCTCATCGAAGGACGCACCACCCTGGTCATCGCCCACCGCCTATCCACGGTGCGCCACGCCGACCGTCTCATGGTAGTGGACGGCGGGATAATCGTGGAGACGGGCACGCACGAAGAACTTCTTCAAAAGGACGGGCTCTATAAGCGCCTCTACGACATGCAGTTCGCCTGGGAGGAGGGAATAACAGACGCGTCGGATTTCTCTGGGCCCAGCGAGAGGGCTGCCCTCGCCAAAACGAATTGAAGACCTCCAAACACCATGGAGAACAGCCGCTTTCGGCTCCCTGAGGCCATGGGAGCACTATCCCCATGAGGCAGTGGATTTTGAAAGGGCTTTTAGCCCTGGCTGGCATTGTTGTGGCCCTGGCTCTGTGTGAGGTGGGACTGCGTCTTCTGGGTATAGAGTATCCCGATTTTTATGATTACGATCCGCAATTAGGGAGTAAGTTGCGCCCGGGGATAAAGGGGTATTGGCTGAAGGAGGGGAGCGGCTATGTCAGCATCAATGCCGATGGTTTGCGAGACCGGGAGCATTCCCTCAAGCCGCCGCCGCATACCTTGAGAATCGCGGTTTTGGGCGATTCTTTTGCAGAAGCCAAGCAGGTGGACCAGGACAAAACCTTCTGGGCGGTCATGGGCAGGGATCTTCAGGGATGTGCAAACCTGCGCGGTCAAAACGTGGAAGTGATCAATTTCGGCCAGTCAGGGTTTGGCACCACCCAGGAACTGTTGGCCCTGCGCCACCGGGTCTGGAAATATTCACCGCAGGTGGTCCTGCTGGCTTTTTTCACCGGCAACGATGTATCTGACAATTCCCAGGCTTTAATGCAGTGGGATTATAGTCCTTATTTTAGCTACCAGGACGGTAACTTGGTCCTGGACGACCGAAGCACCCGGGAAAAATGGCTAGAAGAGGAGGAGAAAAAAACCTGGGGAAGCAAATTATACCGGTGGCGGCTGGACACCTTCCGGGTGGACCAGGTGCTGCATCAAGCCAGGAAGGCGATCCGGGAGTGGTGGTCAAGAAAAGAATTGGACAGCCAGGCCCGCGCTTCCCGCCCGGGCTCGGAGGCTGGTATAGCCCAGGCGATTTATCGTGAGCCCTCGAATAAGGTCTGGGAAGAGGCCTGGAGAGTTACGGAAGGCGTGCTGCTCATGATGCGGGATGAAATTGCCCAAAAAGGCGCCAAGTTTTTCGTAGTGGTGCTGACCAACGGCACCCAGGTCCATCCTGACCCGAAATTCCGAAATGCATTTGCCAAAAAAAATCGGGTTAAAGACTTGTTCTATCCGGATCGTCGGGTGGCGAATTTCTGCACGCGGGAGGGTATACCCGTACTGCTGCTGGCCCCCTCTTTTCAGGAATATGCCACCACCCACAAGGTTTTTGTTCACGGCTTCAAGGACAGTCTCGGGGACGGCCACTGGAATCAGCAGGGCCACCGCCTGGCCGGACAAACCATCGCCACGTGGCTGTGCCGTCAACTCCAATGACGGATACGGATGATTTTTTTGATGAGTAGGACTTCGCATGGCCTGGGCTGATAAACTTAAAAATTTTTCTAGTTTCCATGAGGAAGACCAGCAGCAGCCCACGAGACCCCATGGATTTCATCGGTTCTTGCGGGTTCTTTCTCCCTTTTATCAGGTGGGTGCACGGATAAGACGAGGGCTGTACCAGCGGGGATGGCTTGAGGCCAGGCATCTTCCTGCACCGGTGGTAAGTGTAGGGAACCTGGTGGTGGGGGGCACGGGGAAGACCCCCGTGACGGCGCACCTGGCCCGGCTGTTTCAGGCGCACCACCAACGCGTGGCCATCCTCAGCCGGGGCTACCGGGGCCGCCGCACTGAGGTCACCTGCCTGTCGGACGGGGAGCGCCTCTATCATAAGCCTCCGGAGGTGGGGGAGGAGGCTTACTGGCTGGCCCGGAGCCTTCCCGGGGTCCTGGTCTACACCGGGCCTTCCCGGTATGCCGCGGGCATGGCCGCTTGGCGGGAACACCGACCTGATATTTTTCTCCTGGACGATGGCTTTCAGCACTTTCAGCTGGCCCGGGATTTGGACATCGTGCTCCTGGACGCGGCCAACCCTTTCGGGAATGGCCTTCTCCTTCCCGCCGGGCCCCTGAGGGAGACCATTGACACGTTGAGAGAGGCGGATGTCCTCATTCTCACCCGCTTCGACAAGAACCTGCATCAGGACCGGCTTGAGGAATTGCGCCAGACCTTTCCCAGCCAGGAAATCTTCACCGCGGTTATTGAGCCCACCACGCTCCGGCGCTTCCCCGGCGGGGAAGAGCATCCCCTGGAAGCCCTGCGCGGCCTCTCCGCCTTGGCCTTTGCCGGGCTGGCCCGACCCCGGGTGTTTGAGACGACCCTGGCAGCTTTAGGTGCTGATATCCGAGGCTTCCGGGCCTTTCCGGATCACCACGCCTTTACCCGGGAGGATCTCGCCGGCCTGGTCCAGGAGGCCCGCCATCGGGGGGCCCAGGCCCTCATCACCACTTCCAAGGACTGGGCCCGATTGGGGGAGATGTGGCAGGAAGACCTCCCCCTCTGGGTCCTGGAGGTGGCGGCTCGGGTGGAGCCGAAGGAAAATTTCCAGGAGTGCCTGGCTGGGGTAGTGGGCGAGAAGGTTGAGGGCCCGGGGCTCCAGGTGTCCGGCCTGGGGAATATCGACTCAGAACCCGCTCCCCTGCCCTTGCCGCCTGAGGTGCGCCGGCGTTTCCAGGATTTGGTCAGCAGGGGAATCCCCGTAGCTAATCCAGCCACCGTCTGGGAGATTCTGGTGAGGGCTCCCAACTGGGTGGGGGACGCGGTCATCAGCCTGCCGGTGTTGTCGGGTTTGATCCGGCTTTTTCCTGAAGCCGGCATCACCGTTATGGCGGCCTCCCGGGTGGCGCCCTTGTTTCATGGGCAGCCGGGAGTGAAGACGGTCATCGATTACCCGACCGGGAAGGAGAAGTGGGGTCTTCTGTGGAGTCTTAGAAAAACTTTCGACCTGGCCCTGGCCCTTCCCAACTCCTTCGAGGCTGCCCTGGGACTCTGGGTGACCGGGGTGCCATACCGCCTGGGCTACGCCGCCAACGGCCGCACACCCTTTCTCACCATGGCCCTCAAGGGACGGCGGCGCCTCAGAGGCCTGCACCAGGTCTATTATTACCTGGGGCTCCTTCAGGCCTTGGCACCGGTTAAGGACTTTTCCCCGCCCCGGCTCTGCCTGGCTGAGGGGGAGATGGCTGAGGGCCGGTCCCTTTTGGCGGCCCACGGCGGGAACCCCGGCGGCCCCTGGGTAGGCCTGGCCCCGGGGGCCGCGTACGGCCCGGCCAAGCGCTGGCCCCCGGAACGCTTTGCCGCAGTGGCAGACTTGCTTGCGCAAGAATCTGGTGTCCAGGTAGTCCTCCTGGGGGGGCCCGAGGACCGGGAGTCTGCCGCTGAAGTGCAGCAACACAGTCGGGCGCGGCTTCTCAATCTAGCTGGGGAGACTTCCCTGCGCCAGGCCCTCATGGTGCTGAGCCAACTGAAGGTGCTCATCACCAACGACTCCGGCCTGATGCACGCGGGTGCAGCCCTGGAGGTGCCGGTGGTGGCTATCTTCGGCTCCACTGACCCCGTGGCCACCGGCCCCTTCACCTCCCGGGCCACGGTCATTCACCACCCCCTCCCGTGCAGTCCTTGTCTGGAGCGCACCTGCTCCCTGGGATACCCCTGCCTCATGGAAATCACCGTGGCGGAAGTGGCCGCAGCCGCCCGCCCCTGGATGGGGGAGGTATGATAGTTTTTTCAGGGAAAACCTATGGGGGGAGGGCCAGGGACTTGAAGTCCCTGCCCTCCCCCCACACCCCCCTCCCAACCCGCGTAAGGGGGCCGGCAAGGCAGGCCTATGGCCCGACTTTCCGGCCCATTATGAGCCCCACAAGGGGTTGGGGGAGGGAGTTTGAGGGAGGGGGTAGGGGCCCGCGGCCCCTAGCCCCCTCCCTCAAAAGCCCCTTAAGCAAAAATCTCATGAAGCGGCCGGCGGTGTTCCTTGATCGGGATGGGACCATCAACGAGGAGATGGGCTACATTAACCATCTGAGCCGCTTCCGCCTTTTGCCGGAGGCCGCGGTGGCCATCCGACGCCTTAATGAGGCCGGGCTGCCGGTGGTGGTCATCACCAACCAGTCCGGGGCCGCCCGGGGGTACTTCCCTCCTTCCCTGGTGGAGGAGGTGCATCGTCACATGCAGGACCTCCTGGCCCGGGAGGGAGCCCGGGTGGAAGCCATCTACGTCTGCCCGCATGCCCCGGACGCCGGCTGCCCCTGCCGCAAGCCCCAGCCGGGCCTGATTTGGCAGGCCGCCGAGGATTTGGGCCTGGATCTGAGCCGCTCGCATTTAGTGGGGGACCGCTACATGGATATTCAGACCGCGGCCAACGCCGGGGTGCAGGGGATTTTAGTCCTCACCGGCTACGGGTTGGGGGAACATGAGCAATTTCACGCCAGCAGCCCGGCAAAGCCGGTGTATGTCGCCCCAACTCTCGAAAAGGCAGCTGAATATATTATTAAAAGTAGGAATACCTGAGAGTATGGCTCAATTGGCCGGACTGCCGCTAGACCACGTGTACATCGACAACCTCCGCATTCTTATTGTCAAATTAAGCTCTCTGGGTGACGTGCTCCACAGCCTTCCCACCCTGGAGGCTCTGAGATCTATCTATCCCCAGGGGCATATCACCTGGCTGGTGGAGGATACCTACGCCCCGGTGCTGGCTGGGCACCCGGCCCTGGACGAGGTCTGGCCGGTGCCTCGACCCCGCTTTCAAAATGACCGTTTTCTGGGGAATGTGTGGGATGTCCTCCAAATGGCTCGCCGCCTCCGGGAAGAACCCTTCGACCTGGTCATCGACCTGCAGGGGCTCCTCAAGAGCGCCGTATGGGTGACGTTGGCCCGGAGCAAGAGAAAGCTGGGCTACGACCGCACCCGGGAGCTGAGCTATCTGGCCCTCACGGAGCGGCTCTCGCCCTATGACCCGGAGGCCCACGCAGTCTGGCGTTATCTCAACGTGGCCCGGCACCTGGGCGCGCCGGTAGTAGAACCCCGCTTCCGCCTGGGACTCCCGTTGGCCGAAGATGTAAGCCATCTCGTGTCCGGGGGCGGCGGCCGGCCCCTGGTGATCCTCCACCCTGGGGCCCGCTGGCCCAGCAAGCTCTGGCCGTCGGCCCATTGGGCCCGCCTGGCCGACTGGCTGGCTGGGGAAAAGGGGTTCCAGGTGGTTATCACCGGAAGCCCCGGGGACCGGGAGTTGGCGGGGAAGATTGTTGCCCTAACAGACACACCCCTTCTCAATCTGTCGGGGCGCACTTCTCTGGCCGACCTGGCAGCGCTCCTGAAAGAGGCCCGGCTGGCTGTCACCACCGACACCGGTCCCATGCACCTGGCCGCGGCCCTGGGGACCCCGGTGGCCGCTCTTTTCGGCCCCACCGCGCCCTGGCGCACCGGGCCGTTTGGGGAAGGCCACGAAGTGGTGCGTTTGACGCTCCCCTGTAGCCCCTGCTTTCAGCGGCAATGCCCGGAGCCCCGCTGCCTCACAGAACTGACTCCGGAGCTGGCCCGGGAGGCAGTGGAGAAAATCTTGGTGCGCCAAGGGAATCCCTGATAGGATACGTGCAGAATATCGCGAGCAATAAGGTTGGGCGCTTCGGGCCGGTGGAGGAGTAACCCAGGCCATCGCCAGGCTGGCCCCAAACGACTACATTTCCGGCCAGACCATCAACGTCAACGGCGGCTGGTACATGAGTTAGGGGAAGGAAAGCAAGGCATTTTGGAGGAGGGGCTCAGGGAGCAAGTCCCCTGCCCCCCTCCCCCAACCCCGTATAACAACTGGAGGTGCCATGGCCATCAGTAAGGAGCTCTTGGACATCCTGGCCTGTCCCAAATGCAAGGGGGATATCTACTTGAATGAAGCCGGG
Organism: uncultured Syntrophobacterales bacterium; assembly: GCA_965602785.1. GTDB lineage: Bacteria > Desulfobacterota > Desulfobaccia > Desulfobaccales > 0-14-0-80-60-11 > JBGSLA01. The sequence continues at coordinate 6,640 of CBFDAH010000046.1, read as the reverse complement.
GACGGCCTTATTTGCGAAAAGTGCCGCCTTCTCTACGAAATCAAGGACGACATCCCCATTATGCTCATCGACGAAGCCAAACCGCTGCCATAAAAGTCAGTTTTCGGTTTTCGGTTTCGGGTTTTCGGTGAAAAACACCCATACCCAAAACAGAAAACAGAAAACAGAAAACCCGTTATGCCCCAGGTGTCGGTCATTGTTATTGCCTTGAATGAGGAGGACAACATCGTCCCTTGTCTGGAGACGGTGGCGTGGGCGGACGAGATTGTGCTGGTGGACTCCGGGAGCACAGACCGCACCCTGGAGCTGGCCAAAGGCTTCACCGACCGCATTTTCACCATCGACTGGCCGGGGTTCGGGGCCGCCAAGAACTACGCGCTGGACCAGGCCAGCCTGGAGTGGGTCTTCAGTCTGGACACGGATGAGCGGGTATCTGAGGCCTTACGTGACGAAATTCTCTCGGTGGTGCGGGGTGAAGGGGGGGTCGCCGGCTACCGGGTGCCCCGGAAAAACTACTTCGGGGGGTGTTGGATCAAGCGCCTGGGGTGGTACCCCAATTACACTCTGCGTCTGTTTCGCCGGGCTCAGGGACGGTTTCGGGAGCGGGCCGTCCACGAGGAAGTGGAGGTGAACGGCCCGGTGGGGGAGTTGGCGAACCCCCTTGACCATTACAGCTACGCCTCGGTGAGCGACTATATTACCCGCCAGGACCGCTATGCCCGTTTGGCCGCCCAGGAGATGCTCAAGGAAGGAAGGCGGCCGCAACCCGGAGAGCTCTTCTGGCGGCCGTTGAGTCACTTCATCAAGCTCTACGTCCTGCGCCTGGGTTTTCTGGAAGGGAGACTCGGCTACACCCTGGCCCTGCTCTCCAGCCTTTACAATTTTTTAAAATATTATTACCTGCGGGAACTTATCCAAGAGGTCCAGCATGTCCATCGATCCCACCGCCCGAATCGCCCCTGAGGCAGAGCTGGCTCCCGATGTAGAGGTGGGGCCGGGAGTCATAATCGAGGGCCCAAGCAGGATCGGGGCCGGCAGCCGCATCCTGGCCCATGCCTATATCGGTCCCCATACTACCATGGGCGAGGGCAACCTCATCGCTTTTGGCGCCATCGTCGGCTATGAGCCCCAGGACTACGCCTTCCAGGGGGAAGAGAGCTACACGATTATCGGAGACCACAACATCATCCGGGAGTATGCCACCATTCACCGGGGCACCACGCCGGGGAGCGCCACCCGGGTGGGGAACCACTGTTTTATCATGGCCCTGAGCCACCTGGCCCACAACTCTTCCCTGGGGGATCACGTCATCGTGGTGAACGGGGCCCTGGTGGGGGGGTACGTGGAGGTGGCGGATCGGGCTTTTATTTCGGCCAACTGTGTGATCCACCAGTTCTGCCGGTTAGGGACCCTGGCCATCATGCGAGGGGGCGCCCGGACCTCCAGGGACGTGCCCCCCTACATCGTCCTGGACGGCGACCACATTGTCCGGGCTGTCAATGTCATAGGCCTGAAACGAGCCGGGTTCACCAGCGCCCAAATCACCCCCTTGCGTCAGGCCTTCCGCTTGCTTTTCTACCGGCGGGGCAACCTGTCCCGGGACCTGGAGCGGCTGGAGGCGGAAGTTCCCCTGACCCCGGAAGTGGTGCATCTGATTGATTTCATAAAATCTTCGAAGCGGGGCGTGGCCCTGGGGCCCCGGCACCCTGTCCATGACGACGTATAGGCGGATTCTGGTTATCAAGCTAAAGCAACCCGGGGACGTTCTGGTGAGCACCCCGGTGTTGACGGCGTTGAAAGAAGCCTGGCCGGAAGCCCGGGTGACCTACCTGGTTCCCCGGGGCGCCGAGGAGATGGTGAGCGGCCATCCCCAATTGGATGATCTTCTAGTGGTGGACCGCCGCCAGGAGAGCTGGAGCCGGTCCTGGCGCCTGCTTCAAAACCTCTGGCGGGAGAATTTTGATCTGGTGCTGGAGCTCTCCGGGGGAGACCGGGGCGCCTTTTACACCCTGGCGACCCGGGCCCCGGAGCGGGTAGGCTTCGAACGTCCGGGGCAACCCCTCTGGCAGCGCCAGGGTGTGTTCACCCGCCTCTTACCCCGGCCGCCGGTCCACATGCACATGGTGGACCAGAACTTAGAGGCGCTGCGGGCCCTGGGGGTGGAGCCCCGCCAACCCCGCCTGCAATTTTTCTGGGATGAGGCGGTGGAGGGCAGGGTGGCCAGACGCCTCCAGGATCTGGGTCTGCGCCCCCAAGAATTCGCAGTGGTGCACCCGGGAGCCGGCTGGCGTTTCAAGTGCTGGACTTCGGCGGGCTATGCCCGGGTCATCGAATATCTGCAGGAAATCTGGGGACTTTTTGTTATCCTTACCGGCACCCAGGCGCCTCATGAACAGGAATTGATCCAGGAAATTCTCCAGGACTGCCGCCAGACCCCCATCAATCTGGCCGGGCAGTTCACCCTTAAGGAACTGGGGGCCCTCATCGCCAGGGCCCGGGTTTTCTTCGGGGCCGACAGCGCCCCCATGCACCTGGCTTGTGCGGTGGGCACGCCGGCGGTGGCCCTCTTCGGGCCCTCCGGGACCTTCAACTGGGGGCCCTGGGGGGAAGGAAATCTGGTTATTCAGAAAGACTGGGACTGCGTCCCTTGCGGCCTGGACGGCTGTGAGGGGAGCAAGGTCAGCCGCTGCCTCACCGAACTCAGTCCGGAGGAGGTGGTGGATTTGTTAGGAAAGTTTTTGGGGGGCGGGCCAGGGACCTGAGGTCCGGCGGCCTCATCTCAAGCTCCCCTCCGAACCCCCTTTTTACGGTAGCACGGGCATCTTGCCCGTGCCACCGATTCTCTGGTAAGGGATTGAGGGAGGGGGCAGGGGTCCGAGACCCCTGGCCCCCTCCCCCGCAACAAACTACACATCATCATGCACATTGCGCTCCTCAGGCAGCGGGTGAGCGGCCCGGGCGGGGCCGAGGCCACCCTGCAGCACCTGGCCCGGGGCCTGGTGGCGGCCGGGCACCGGGTCACGGTCTACGGCGCCGGGGGAGACCCGGAGGGTATCAGGGCCCTGGGAGCGCCGGTAGAGTACGTACCGGTGCCGGTCTGGGGCGGGAAAACCGGGCGACTGCTTACCTATGCGCTTAATACCCGGCGACTTTTGCGGCAAGCTCAAACCGATGTGGTCTTCAGCCTGGAGCGCACCCTCTACCAGCAGGTTTACCGAGCCGGAGACGGCTGCCACCGAGAGTGGCTGGCCCGCCGGGCCCCTGACCTGTCCCAGGCGGAGAAGCTGGCCCAGGGTCTCAGCCCCTTTCACCGGGTAATGCTGTGGTTGGAGCAGAAGCTTTTCACAGCTCCGGAACTCCAGCGGGTCATCGCCAACTCCCGCATGGTCAAAGAAGAAATTATCCGCCACTTTCAGGTTCCCCCGGGAAAAATCACAGTCATTTACAACGGCCTTGACCATCACAGGTTCCGGGCAGTCCCTGAGGAGGAACACCGGGCTTTGCGCCAGCGGCTGGGGGCCCCGGAAGGTGCGGGCCTCATCCTGTTTGTGGGCTCCGGCTTTCGCCGCAAAGGTCTGGCTTATCTTCTTGAGGCTTTTTGTCGTCTAAAGGATGAGAGGGTGCAACTGTGGGTGGTGGGGAAGGGTCGGGTGGGGCGCTACCAGGACCTGGCCCACCATTTGGGAGTAGCTCAACGGGTGAAGTTTTGGGGCCCCCAGGCCGACGTGGCCCCCTTCTACCAGGTGGCTGCGGTCCTGGCTCTTCCCACCCTCTATGACCCTTTGAGCAACGTGGTGCTGGAGGCTCTGGGATGCGGCTGCCCGGTGTTGACCACGGCGGCGAACGGCGCCGGGGAATTTATCACCCCGGGAGAAAACGGGGAGATTATCTCCCCCAGGGACGGGGCTGCCTGGGGTGAGGCCCTGGGATATTGGCACACCAAAAGCCAGGACCCGGCGGTGGGCCGGGCCGCCCGGGAGGCGGTGGCCCACCTGAGCTGGGAGGCCACTGTCTCCCAGACCCTGGAAGTCCTGGAAGAAGCCGCCGCGGCGCGATGACTTTAACAAGATGGTAAGAAAGGCTCTCGGGGGAGGGGGCCAGGGGCCACAGACCCCTGCCCCCTCCCCCGAACCCCCTCCCCCAACCCCATACAGGGGATTTGGCTTCGCCATCTGCAAGTAAGCGTAAGCCTATGCAAGCTCTGTATTTTGACGGCAGTCTCGACCTCAGGGAAATGCCTCCGCCGGAGCCGGAGCCCGGGGAGGCCCTGGTGCGCCTCCGGTTGGCGGGGGTGTGCCGCACCGATTTGGAGGTCCTGCGGGGCTACCACGAGTTCCGGGGGGTTCCCGGACACGAGTTCATGGGGGAGGTGGTGGGGCCCCCGGCGTCTCCTCTTCTGGGCCAGCGGGTGGTGGGGGAGATCAACCTGTCCTGCGGGGTTTGCCATCGGTGCCGGCGGGGCCAGCCCCGGCATTGCCCGGAGCGCCGAGTCTTGGGCCTCAAGGGGAAAGACGGGGCCTTTGCCGAGTTTCTCACCCTGCCGGAGAAAAATCTTCACCCGGTGCCCCCGAGCCTGGCGGACGAGGCCGCGGTGTTCACCGAACCCCTGGCCGCGGCCCTGGCAGTCTCGGAAGCTGCCCCGGCCGGCCCGGGGCAACGGGTTCTGGTGGTGGGGGACGGCACCCTGGGACTGCTGGTCTCCTCAACCCTGGCGCTCCGGGGCCTGGAGACGCACCTGGTGGGGCACTACCGGGAGCACCTGCACCTGGCCGAGGCTTACGGAGTCAGAACATCTTTGGAAGATGAACTATCCGTGGGTGAGTTCGACCTGGTGGTGGAGGCCAGCGGCTCCCCCGGGGGCCTGGCGCTGGCCCTGGGCCGGGTGCGCCCCCAGGGGACGGTGGTTCTGAAGAGCACCTTTGCCGGCCACATACCCCTTGACCCCGCCCTCCTGGTGGTGCCGGAGGTGCGGCTGGTGGGCTCCCGCTGCGGACCTTTCCCCGCAGCCCTGCGCCTCCTGGAGCAGGGCTGGATCGACCCCCACCCCCTTATCAGCCGGGTCTTCAACCTCTCCCAGGGTCTCGTAGCTCTGGATTATGCCCGGCAACCGGGGGTGCTCAAGGTGCTTCTAGCCGCTGAAACCGGGGGGAGCGGATAACTATCTGCCGGTTTTAGCTGTCTGACATGTTATATAGAAATAAATGGTGAGGTTTTTTCTGGAATATGCCGTAGAACCCGGGGAGAATCTTCCGGAAGGTCTGCCCTGGCTGCGCCTGGCGGTGCTTTCCCCCATCTGGCAGGGTCCGGCCCTTTACCTGGAATATCCCCATGGCGATACGGAGACTGTGGTGGGCTGGCGCGGCGTCGGGGAAGCCTGCGCGGTGCAGGTTTTCTGGACCAGAGAGAACCCCCGGGGGCCCGCCGTCTGCCTGGCCATCGGCGGGGACGCGGGTCTGCGGGCGGTGGTCAGGGAAGGGACCCGGGTGCTCTCCCGGGGACGGGCTTTTCTGGCCTTGGCGGAGAGCCTCATCCCCCCGGAGGTGCTGGCGGTCATCGGTCCGCGGCCGCCTGCCGGGGATACGCCGCTCCTCCTCGCATAAGGAAAAAATCATTTCGTGGTCAAGCATATATGTTGTTCAATACGGAGGTTGCTAAGATGAAACGTTTTCTGGCGGTCGCTTCGGTTGTGGGTTGCTGCCTGATTGTCTTGACAATTTTAGGGTCGGGTGCCGCGCCGCCGGCCTATGGCGCTACGGCCATGGGCCTACAACAGGACTTCATCCGGGTGGCGGAGCGGGTGAAGCCCTCGGTGGTGAGCCTCAAGGCCATAACCGTGGTGACCTATCGTGTCCCCAACCGGGACGATTTTTTCCGGGGCACACCCTATGAAGGGGTCTTTCGAGACCATGGCTATCGGACCATACGGAAGCCCAAGGTAGGTCAGGGCTCCGGCATCATTATTAATTCCAGAGGCTATATCCTCACCAACTATCACGTGGTGGGCGGGGCCCAACAGATACTGGTTCGTTTGAACGACGGCCGGGAGTTCAAAGGCCGGGTGGTGGGCAGCAATCCCCGGTATGATATCGCCTTGGTGAAGATCTCCGCCCAGGGCCTCAAGCCGGCGATGTTGGGGGACTCCCGTCGCATCCGGGTGGGTCAGTGGGCCATTGCCATCGGCAGCCCCTTTGGCCTCGAGCAGACCGTCACAGTGGGAGTGGTCAGCGCCACCGGTCGCAAGCGGATCGGCAAAGGCGCCGTAGGGTACTACATTCAAACCGATGCCTCCATCAATCCGGGCAACAGCGGCGGGCCGCTCCTTAACATCAACGGGCACGTCGTCGGCATCAACAACATGATTCTGTCTTCAGGGCAAGGCATCGGCTTTGCCATCCCCATCAATCTGGCCAAGCAGATTATCCGCCCCTGGGTTCGGTGAGGCACATTTCCCAGCCATAAAGGTTCGGACACACCGGGAGATCGAGGCACATGGAAGAGCACCTTGACCTGCAAGCCGGGGAAATCAGTCTCGAGGCCAGATTCTGTCCCGGCCCGGCCCCGGCCGGCGCGGTCATCACTCACCCACACCCCTTGTATGGGGGGAGCATGGACAACAATGTGGTATGGACTGCGGCCCGGG
>CBFDAH010000045.1:0-17909 GCA_965602785.1 uncultured Syntrophobacterales bacterium | reverse complement strand
TCGTGAAGGCGGCCGCACCGTGGGCGCCGGCGTCGTCAGCGATATTATCGAGTAGGAGCGGGGATTCCATAATGATCACCCCAAAGATTCGCATCCGCTTACGGTCCTATGACCACAAGCTCCTGGATAAATCGGTGCAGGAGATCGTGGAGACGGCCCGGTCCACAGGGGCCAGGGTGGCCGGTCCCATTCCCCTTCCCACGGAGATCAACAAGTACTGTGTGTTGCGCTCTCCGCACATCGACAAGAAATCCCGGGAGCAGTTCGAAATCCGGACCTACAAGCGCTTGATGGACATCCTCGAACCCACCCAGCAGACCATGGACGCCATCAGCAAGCTGGACCTGGCCGCCGGAGTGGACGTGGAAATCAGAGTATAAGGTAATTTTCGGTTTTCGGTGGGAATGGCACAGCAACATACTGAGAGAAAACAGGAAACCGAAAACTCAAAGGAATAGACAATGCCTGGTGGGATATTCGGCAGAAAACTCGGCATGACTCGCATCTTCGATGAAGACGGCGTGGTGATGCCGGTCACGGTCATCGAAGCGGGACCCTGCTTTGTGGTGCAAAAGAAGACCAGTGCCAAGGACGGTTACGAGGCCCTGCAGGTGGGGTTTGACCGCCGGGCCCTGGTCAAGTTCAACAAGCCGGAGAAAGGCCACCTGGAGAAGCACGACAGCAAGAGCGGCTTTACCTGGCTCAAAGAGTTGCGGGTGGAAAGCGGCGAGGGCTTCGAAAGCGGCCAGGAGATCACCGTGGAACAATTCGCCATCGGGGACATCCTGGACGTGACGGGGACCTCCAAAGGCCGTGGCTTCACCGGCGTGGTGAAGCGCTATGGCTTCAGCATAGGGCCCAGGACTCACGGCTCCATGTCTCACCGGGCCCCGGGCTCCATCGGCGCCAGCGCCACCCCCTCCCGGGTCATCAAAGGGAAGAAGATGCCGGGCCGTATGGGGAACGCTCGGGTGACGGTGAAGAATCTGGAAGTCATCGACGTGCGTCCTGAAGACAATCTCCTCCTGGTGAAAGGAGCGGTACCCGGCCCTAGGCGGGGGCTCCTGTTCATCCGGAAGGTCAGGTAATACCATGCCGGTAGTGGACATTTACAACGTGAATAAAGAGAAGGTGGGAGAGGTGGACCTCAAGGAGGACATCTACGGGGTGGAAATTAAACCCCACCTGCTCCACGAAGTGGTGGTGTGGCAGCGGGCCTGCCGCCGATCCGGGAGCGCCTCCACCAAGACCCGGGGGGTAGTTAGGGGCAGCGGTCGCAAGCCCTGGCGCCAGAAAGGCACCGGCCGGGCCCGGGTGGGCTCCGTCCGTTCGCCCATCTGGCGGGGTGGCGGCATCACCTTCGGCCCCAGGCCTCGGAGCTACGCTTACGCGTTGCCTAAAAAGGTGCGGCGGGCGGCCCTCAAGATGGCCCTGAGCAGCAAGCTGGCCAACGGGCAACTGGTGGTGCTGGAGGACTACCCGTACACCGCGCCCAAGACCAAGGAGTTTGTCCAGGTCATGAAGAACTTTGACCTGGAGAAGGCCCTGTTCATCACCACGGAGGCCCATAAAGCCCTGGAGCTCTCGGCCCGCAATGTACCTTACGTGCAGATTTTGCCCACCGCGGGTTTGAACGTCTACGATATTTTGCGGTACGACTACCTGGTGCTTCTCTCCCCGGCAGTGGCCGCCATCGAAGCGAGGTTGGCGCCATGAAACCTCATCATCAGGTTATCAAGGGACCCATCATCACGGAAAAGACTCACATGCTGAAAGACATGGCAAACAAAGTGACTTTCCGGGTGGACGTCAAGGCCAACAAGATCGAGATTAGAAAAGCTCTTGAAGAGCTCTTTAAGGTAAAGGTATTGGCCGTCAACACCGTGAACATGAAGGGGAAAAAGAAGACTATGGGCCGTACTGAAGGGGTACGCTCCGACTGGAAGAAGGCCATCGTGACCCTGGCCCCCGGGGATAAGATCCCCGGTATGGAAGGGATGTAGTGATATTACCATGTAGCCTTAGCTCTCAGGCTGCGCTGAACTGCTGTTATACGCAAAGAATTGGAAGGCTTTTATGGCACTGATAACACGCAAACCCACTTCTCCGGGGCGGCGCTTTCAAACGGTTTCGGATTTCAACGAAATTACCCGCAGCAAACCGGAGAAGAGCTTGCTTGAACCCCTCAAAAAGAAAGGGGGCCGCAACAACCGCGGCCGGAAAACCGCCCGGCAACGGGGCGGCGGGCACAAGCGCCAGTACCGGCGTATCGACTTCAAACGGGAGAAGTTAGAAGTGCCCGCCAAGGTGGCTTCCATCGAGTACGACCCCAACCGCTCGGCCCGTATTGCGTTACTGCACTATCGGGACGGGGAGAAACGCTACATCCTGGCGCCCCTGGGGTTGGGGGTGGGGGACGAGGTCATCTCCAGCTCGCAGGCGGACATCAAGCCGGGGAACTCACTGCCGCTGGCCAAAATCCCGGCCGGAACCATGGTGCACAACGTGGAGTTAAAGCCTCTGAAAGGGGGGCAACTGGCCCGGTCGGCGGGTACGGCGGTGCAACTCATGGCCAAGGAAGGCCGGCACGCCCACCTCAAGCTCCCCTCCGGGGAGGTGCGCATGGTGCTCCTGAATTGCCGGGCCACCATTGGCCAGCTCAGCAACGTGGAACATGAAAAAATCTCCCTGGGCAAGGCCGGGCGCAAACGTTGGCTGGGGAAAAGACCCCACACCCGGGGCGTGGCCATGAACCCGGTGGACCATCCCCTGGGAGGCGGCGAAGGCAAGAGTTCGGGCGGCCGCCACCCCTGTTCTCCCTGGGGTGTGCCCACCAAGGGTTATAAGACCCGGAAGCCTAAAGAGAGCGACCGCTATATCATCAAGAAGCGGCGGAAATAGAGGTAGAATGTGGCCCGTTCACTGAAAAAGGGACCGTATGTCGAGGCCAGCTTGCTGGTCAAGGTAAACAAGGCCAGGGAGAGCCAGGACCGCCGGGTGATCAAGACCTGGTCCCGGCGCTCCACCATCACCCCGGATTTCATCGGGTTAACTCTGGCAGTGCATAACGGCAAGAAGTTCATTCCGGTATATATCACCGAGAACATGGTGGGGCACAAGCTGGGGGAATTCGCTCCCACCCGCCATTTCGGAGGGCACGCCGGCGACCGCAAGACCAGGGTGGGTAGGAGGTAGCCATGGAAATCAAGGCACGAGCCAGCTATCTGCGCATCTCCCCCACCAAGCTGAGATTGGTGGCCCGGCCCCTCACCGGGAAAAAGGTGGAGGAAGCCCTGAATCTGCTCCAGTTTACTCCCAAGCGGGGGGCGCGAGTTATACGCAAGGTGGTGGAGCAGGCGGTGGCCAATGCCGGGCAGCGCTCCCAGGTGGACGTGGATACCCTGTTTGTTAAAACCATTTTTATAGACGGCGGCCCGAGCTTAAAACGGTTCATCCCCCGGGCCATGGGGCGTGTGAACCGCATTCTGAAAAGAATGAGTCACGTCACCGTGGTGCTGGCCGAAGGCCCGGCCCCCAAAGTTCCGGGGCCGGCTAAAAAGAAGACGAAAGCGACACGCTAAGGAGGGCGCGTGGGTCAGAAAGTACATCCCATAGGATTCCGCGTGGGTGTTTACCGCAGCTGGGATTCCATCTGGTTTGCCAAGAAAGACTTCGCCAATCTGGTCCTGGAGGACCGGAATATCCGGGATTTCATCAAGAAGGACCCGGAGTTCAGGGGTGCGGGTATAGCCGGGGTGGACATCAAACGGGCGGCTCAAAAGCTGACCATCAAGATCCATACCTCCCGGCCAGGCATGGTCATCGGCCAGAAAGGGAAAAAAATCGAGGATCTGCGCCGCCGCCTGGAGAAGCTGGTAAACCGGGACTTGATTATTGACGTCCACGAAGTGCGCAAACCCGAAATAAATGCCCAGTTGGTGGCGGAAAACATCGCCATGCAATTGGAACGCCGGGTGTCCTTCCGCCGAGCCATGAAGAAGGGGGTCGGTCAGGCCCTCAAGTTCGGGGCCAAGGGCATCAAGGTTCGGGTAAAGGGGCGTCTGGCCGGGGCCGAAATCGCCCGGCAAGAGTGGTACCGGGAGGGCAGGGTTCCCCTGCACACCCTCCGGGCCTATATCGACTATGGATTTGCCGAAGCCATGACCACCTATGGGGTCATCGGCGTCAAGACCTGGATTTTCCACGGAGAGATCATAGGTGTAGAAGAAACCCCCAGTTTCTAGTCAGCGGGGTCACAAGGAACCACCATGCTCAGTCCAAAGCGTGTTCGACATCGTAAAGTACAGAAAGGCCGGATGAAAGGGAAGGCCACCCGGGGCAACTATTTGGCCTTCGGGGACTATGGCATCATGGCCCTGGAGTCCGCCTGGATCACGGCCCAGCAGATCGAGTCGGCCCGGATCGCCATCACCCGCCACGTCAAACGAGGGGGCAAAATCTGGATCCGCATCTTCCCGGACAAGCCTTTCACCAAGAAGCCGGCGGAAACCCGCATGGGTAAAGGCAAGGGCAGCCCCGAGGGCTGGGTGGCGGTGGTCAAGCCGGGCCGCATCCTTTACGAGCTCTCCGGCGTCGCTCCGGAAGTGGCTAAAGAGGCCATGCGCCTGGCTTCCATGAAGCTCCCCATAAAAACCAAGATCCTGGTTCGGGAAACCAGCCAGACGGCTGAGGCGTCATGAGAGCGGCGGACATACGCGAACTGACCTCGGAAGAGCTGGCGGCCAAATTGAAAGAACTCAACGAAGAGCTTTTCAAGCTCAACTTTCAGCACCAGGCCAACCAGTTGGATAACACCGCCCGACTCAAGGGCGCTAAAAAGAACTTGGCCCGGCTGAAGACCGTGCTTCGGGAAAAGACCGGCGATAAGTGGTAGAGGACTGAACATGGAGAAAAAACGCGGCGTACGCAAGTCCCGAGAAGGCGTCGTGGTGAGCGATAAGATGGACAAGACCGTGGTGGTGGAAGTGAAACGCCTGGTGTCCCATCCTCTCTACCACAAGATCATTCGGCGACGGAAGAAGTTCAAGGCCCATGACCCGGAAAACACCTGCCAGGTGGGGGACAAGGTTTTAATCGAGGAGACCCGGCCTCTCTCCCGGGACAAACGCTGGCGGGTGAAAGAGGTTTTAGAAAAAGCCCAATAAACTCTGGGCCGGCTAAAACTAGGCAAGATTCCGGTCCAGAAGATGCGAACGATTTGCGGCACCAGTTGCTGCAACAGGATACAACCATGATCCAGGTACACACAAACCTCACCGTGGCCGACAACTCAGGGGCGAAACGCCTGTTTTGCATCCGGGTCCTGGGGGGGACGCGGCGGCGCTATGCCAGGGTGGGGGATCTCATCGTGGTCTCAGTGAAGGAGGCCCTGCCGCACTCTAAAGTGAAAAAGGGCGACGTTATGCGGGCCGTGGTGGTGCGCACCGTGAAAGAAACCCGGCGCGCCGACGGCTCCTACATCAAATTCGACGACAACTCGGCGGTGCTCATCAACCCCCAGGGTGATCCCATCGGCACCCGCATTTTTGGACCGGTGGCCCGGGAGCTCAGAGCCAAGCGGTACATGAAGATCATCTCCCTGGCTCCGGAGGTGCTCTAAGATGGCGAAAGCGAAAAAAAAGCCCATCATCCCGGTGCCCATCCGCCTGAAGAGAGACGACATGGTGGAGATTCTTTCCGGCCGGGAGGCAGGCAAAACCGGCAAGATCCTGAAGGTCATCCGGGAGAAGAACCAGGTGGTGGTGGAAAAGGTGAACATGATCAAGCGGCACACCCGCGCCTCCCCCGCCACCGGCCAGGGGGGCATCATCGAGAGAGAGGGGCCGCTGCATGTCTCCAAGGTGATGCTTATTTGCCCCAAATGCGCCACTGCCGGACGGTTTCGTCTCACCGTCACTGCGGAGAAAAAGAAAGCCCGGGTATGCCGGAAGTGCAAGGAACTCATCGATGGCTGAACAAGTAACCTCACGGCTCTATGACTTTTACCGGCAGGAGTGCATCCCCCGGATGATGCAGGAGTTCCGCTATAAGAGCCCCATGCAGGTGCCCAAGCTGGAAAAGATTATTCTTAACCTGGGCCTGGGAGAGGCCATCCAGAACATCAAAATCCTGGAGTCGGCCAGCTCTGAACTGGCGGTCATCACCGGGCAGAGGCCGGTGGTCACCCGGGCCAAGCGTTCCATCGCAGCCTTCAAGCTTAGGGAGGGGATGCCCATCGGTTGCATGGTGACACTCAGAAAGCAACGCATGTACGATTTTTTCGACAAGCTGGTAAATGTGGTGCTTCCAAGGGTGCGGGACTTTCGGGGGGTGAGCGACAAATCCTTCGACGGCCGGGGCAACTATACCCTGGGAATCAAGGAACAGATCATCTTCCCGGAGATCGACTACGACAAAATCGACAAGATCAAGGGCATGAATATCACCATCGTCACCACGGCTCCCTCGGACACAGAGGGGAAGAGCTTATTACAGCTGATGGGAATGCCCTTCAAGAAGTAGTGGCGGAGAGAGGGATGGCCAAGAAATCACAGATTGCCAAAGCCAAGCGCACCCCCAAGTTTCCGGTGCGGAAATACAACCGCTGTCCCCTGTGCGGGCGGCCCCGGGCCTTTCTGCGGAAGTTCGGCATTTGCCGGATTTGCTTCCGGAGCATGGCCTTGCGGGGCGAGATCCCCGGGGTGACCAAGTCCAGCTGGTAGGCGGGGGGAGGATAACCATGAGCATGACGGACACTCTCGGAGATATGTTGACCCGCATCCGCAACGCCGGCAAGGCCAGGTTTGACAAGGTGGACATTCCCGCCTCCCGCATGAAGATCTCGCTGGCCCGTATCTTCAAAGACGAGGGCTTTATTAAGAACTATAAAGTCATCAAGGACAACAAGCAGGGGATCCTCAGGGTCTACCTGAAGTACGACAATCAGAACCAGCCGCTGATCCAGCGCATCCAGCGGGTAAGCAAGCCTGGCCGCCGGGTATACGCCGGCTGCGAGGAACTCCCCAAGGTCCAGGGTGGCCTCGGGGTGGCGGTGATCTCTACCTCCAAGGGAGTCATGAGTGACCGCCAGGCCCGGAAGCACAGGGTGGGCGGCGAGGTTCTCTGTCAGATCTATTAAGGTCGAACCATGAGTCGTATAGGTAAGCAGCCCATTCAAGTGCCCGCCGGGGTGAAGATCAAGCTGGAAGGCCGGCTTCTCACCGTGAGCGGCGGCCAGGGGACCCTTTCCCAGGAGTTGCCCCCCCGGGTGCGCCTGGAAATGGACGACAAGGAGATCAGGGTGGTCCCCCAGGACGACGGCCGGCTGAGCCGGTCTTTCTGGGGCCTGGCCCGGACTCTGGTGGCCAACATGGTTACCGGGGTGAGCCAGGGTTTCACCCGGGTCATGGAAATCGTAGGCACGGGCTACAAGGTGGAATCCCGGGGTGAGGCGCTGGTGTTCAGCCTGGGCTATTCCAACCCCGTGGAGTTTTCCCTGCCCCAAGGGATCAGTGCTGAGGTGCTGGATAAAGGCACCCGCTTCGAGTTGAAAGGCGTGGACAAGCAGCAGTTGGGACAGACAGCCGCTAACATCCGGGCCATCCGACCTCCGGACGTGTACAAGGGCAAGGGTGTCCGCTACGCCGGAGAGAGGCTGCGCCGCAAGGTGGGCAAGGCGGGCGGTCGCTAAAGGGGGTATGACAGAATGAAAAAGATGAATCCCCGGACGGCCATGCGTCTCAAGCGTAAGGGCCGCATTCGCAAGAAGATCAGCGGCACCAACGAACGGCCCCGCCTGTCGGTATTTCGGAGCGCCAAGCACATCTTTGCCCAGCTCATCGACGATCTTCAGGGAGTCACCCTGGTGGCGGCCGGCACCCTCTCTCCCGAGATTCGGGACAAACTGGGGGATCTGAAAAAGACCGCGGCCGCCCGGGAAGTGGGCAAACTCCTGGCCGACAAGGCCAAGAGCAAAGGCATTGAGCAGGTGGTCTTCGACCGCAACGGCTTTCTCTACCACGGCCGGGTGAAGAGCCTGGCGGAGAGCTGCCGGGAGCATGGGTTGGCGTTTTAGCGGTAAGCCGTAAGCTTTAAGCTAAAAAACCACAGGCGAGAAAACTAACCACGGGAGAAGGCGAAGCCCCAAAGCGTTGCCACCAGTGGGTGTGATTTTTACTTTAACTGCTTAAAGCTTAAGGCTTAAAGCTAATTCAGGAGGCGAAATTGTTCGAGACCGAGGCGCCGGAGATCCAATTTATTGACAAGGTGGTGAGCATTAACCGCGTTGCCAAAGTGGTTAAAGGCGGGCGGCGTTTTCGCTTCAGCGCCATAGTGGTGGTAGGGGACGGCCAGGGGCGCGTGGGCTCCGGTCTGGGGAAGGCCCAGGAAGTGCCGGAGGCCATCCGCAAGGCCTTGGAGAAAGCTAAAAAAGGCATGATTGACGTGCCCATCCTCAACAACACCATCCCCTATGCGGTGGTGGGTCGGTACGGCTCCGGCAAGGTGCTCCTGCGTCCTGCAGTGGAAGGCACCGGGGTTATTGCCGGAGGGCCGGTACGGGCCGTGGTGGAGGTGGCCGGCATCAAGAACGTCCTCACCAAGTGCCTGGGGTCCCATAATCCCCATAACGCGGTGAAGGCCACCATGGATGCGCTGCGCCAACTGGCCAGCCCGGAGGAGGTGGCCCAGCGCCGCAACCGGCCCTTGGCGGAGTTGTTGTCTTAGTAAGTAACCAGCGATCAGTGGTCAGCGATCAATATAAAAGCAGTTGAGCCCAAGGCAGTAAAGTTCCCCCCTGGTAAGGGATGATTTAGGGGAATTCACCACAGGGAAAGAAAATTCCCCCTGACCCCCCTTAGGAAACGGGGGGAAAGGTAAACAACATGATACTGGAAATTACCTTGATCAAGAGCCCCATCGGCAGACCGCCGAAACATCGGGTCACCGTAAAGACCTTGGGGTTGACCAAGCTCCATAAAACGGTGCGCCTCAAGGAGACCCCGGCCATAGCCGGTATGGTCAACCAGGTGCGGCATCTGCTGAGCGTGCGGCGCCTGCCCGAGGGAGAGTAAGGTATGCGGCTAAATGATTTGAAACCGGCGCCAGGCTCCAAAAAGAAGCCCAAGAGGGTAGGGCGGGGGCCAGGCTCCGGCTGGGGGAAAACCGCAGCCCGAGGCCACAAAGGCCAGAGGTCCCGAGCCGGCGGGGGCGTCAAGCCCGGCTTCGAGGGCGGCCAGATGCCCTTGACCCGCCGCATTCCCAAGCGGGGCTTCACCAACATATTCAAGAAGTCCTTCGCCATCGTCAATCTGCGGGATTTGGGGGTATTCGCCGCGGACAGCGTGGTGGACGAAGAGGCTTTGCGCCGGGCCGGCGTGGTGAAGGGGCGAGTCGGCGCCATCAAACTCCTGGGCCAGGGTGAGATCACCGTGCCTCTGACCGTCCAAGTACAGGCGGTAAGTGCCCAGGCCCGGGTCCGCATCGAGGCCGCCGGGGGCCGGGTGGAGGTCGTGTAACTTGGCCGGCGGCTTAGCAACCATTGCCAAGATTCCGGAGCTGAGGCGGCGTATTGTCTTTACGGGTCTCATGCTGGCGATTTACCGCATCGGGTGCTTCATCCCCACCCCGGGGGTGGACGCCGATGCCCTGATGGCCTTTTTCGCCCGGCAGCAGCGCACCATTTTCGGGCTGTTCGACATGTTTTCCGGTGGGGCCCTGGAGCGCCTGAGTGTCTTTGCGCTGGGGATTATGCCCTACATCAGCGCGGCCATTATCATGGAGCTCCTCAAGGTGGTTATCCCCGCCATTGAGCGCCTTTATAAAGAGGGGGAGGCCGGCAGCAAGAAGATCAAACAGTACACCCGCTACGGTACGGTGATCATCGCAGCCATTCAGGGCCTGGGAATCAGCTTCGCCCTGGAGGGTATGGGCGGCGCCGAGGGCACGGTGGTGTTGAACCCCGGTTGGAGCTTCCGCCTTATGACCGTTCTCACCCTGACTTCGGGGACCGCCTTCATCATGTGGCTGGGGGAGATTATCACCGAGCGGGGCATCGGCAACGGCATTTCCCTGATCATCTTCGCGGGCATCGTGGCCCGGCTACCCTCGGCCATCATCAGCACCTTCCAACTCATGAAGACAGGCGAGTTGCCGATTTTCGTCATGATTTTTCTGATGCTCATGATGGTTGCGGTGGTGGGGGTCATCGTCTTCATGGAGCGGGGTCAGCGGCGCATTCCGGTGCAGTATGCCCGACGAGTAGTGGGCCGCCGCATGTTCGGCGGCCAGACCACCCACCTGCCCCTCAAGGTGAACGTGGCCGGAGTCATCCCGCCCATTTTCGCCTCCTCGCTGCTCATGTTTCCGGCGACGGTGGGAAGCTTCGTCCATAACGAAAAACTCAGGTACGTCTTCGACCTCATCGCGCCGGGTTTCTGGCTCCATGAAGTCCTGTACGTCGTTTTGATAATCTTTTTCTGTTACTTTTACACCGCAGTGACCTTCAATCCGGTGGACGTGGCGGACAATCTGAAGAAATGGGGCGGCTACATCCCGGGGCTCAGGCCCGGGAAACCCACCGCCGAATACATCGACCGGACCCTGACCCGCATCACCTTGGGCGGGGCCATCTATGTGGCGGCGGTGTGCGTGCTGCCCACCATCCTGGTATCCCGCTTCAACGTGCCCTTCTATTTCGGGGGTACGGCCTTGCTGATCGTGGTCGGCGTAGCCATGGACACCATGTCCCAGATCGAATCGCACATGCTTACCCGTCATTATGAAGGGTTCATGAAAAAACGACTTGGCCGGGTACGGCGCTGAAAAGGAGGCTCTTATGAATCTTATCCTGTTGGGCGGACCGGGTGCCGGGAAAGGGACCCAGGCAAAGAAGCTCATCGATAAATACGGCATTCCCCAGATCTCCACTGGCGATATTCTGCGAGCGGCGGTAAAAGAAGGAACCGAGATGGGGAAGAAGGCCAAAGAGTACATGGACGCCGGCAAGCTGGTGCCCGACGAAGTGGTCATCGGCATCATCAAGGACCGCCTGGCGCAGGCCGACTGCAAAAAAGGCTTTATTCTGGACGGCTTCCCCCGCACCGTGCCCCAGGCCGAGGCTCTGGACAAGGTGCTGACCGGCTTGGGCACCAAGATCGACCACGTGGTCTCCATCGACGTGGATGAAGAAGCGCTGGTAACCCGTCTTACCGGGCGGCGCACCTGCAAGAATGCGGCCTGTGGCCAGATGTTTCACATCCAGTTCACGCCGCCGAAAAAAGAAGGCGTCTGCGACAAGTGTGGCGGCGAACTCTACCAACGGGACGACGACAACGAGACCACGGTGCGCTCCCGGCTGGCTACGTACGACCAGGCCACCAAGCCTCTGATCGACTACTACGCCGCCAAAGGTCTGGTCCGGCCCATCGCCGGAGTGGGAGGCATCGACGACATTTTTACCAAGATCTGCGGTATCCTGGGGCAGGCCGCCTAAAACAGCCAGGCGCGTCAGCAGCCAACCGTCGGCGGTGCGCCAAGCCCCTGACCGACCAGACGGCTGGCGGCTGGTTGTTGACCAGGTGATATGATATTGCTCAAGTCCCCCCGGGAAATCGCCAAGATGGAGGCGGCTAACCGCATCGTGGCGGAGGTCCTGGCGGAAGTGAAAAGCCATATACACCCCGAGGTGGAAACCCGGGAATTGGACGAAGTGGCGGAGGCCTGCTGCCGCAAACACAAAGTTAAGCCGGCCTTCAAGGGCTATCGGGGCTTTCCCCGCGCCCTCTGCGTTGCGGTGAACGAAGAGGTGGTACACGGCATCCCAGGGGCGAGGAAACTCAAATCCGGAGACTTGGTAGGTCTTGACTTTGGAGTGCTTTATGACGGCTTTTACGGGGATGCGGCGATAACTGTGCCGGTGGGAGAAGTAACCCCTCAGGCCCAGTTGTTACTGCAGGCCACGGAGGAATCTCTGTACGCCGGCATCGAGCAGATGAAGGTGGGAGAGCACCTGAGCGACATCTCTCACGCCATCCAGACCACCGTCGAGAAGTACGGTTTTTCGGTGATTCGGCATTTCGTGGGCCACGGCATCGGGCGCTCGCTGCACGAAGACCCCCAGATTCCCAATTTCGGGCCGAAAGGAAGGGGGCCGGTACTCAAGGCGGGTATGACCCTGGCCATTGAGCCCATGACCAGCGCCGGTTCCTGGGAGGTGAAGGTCCTCGATGACGGCTGGACTGCGGTTACCGCGGACAATAGCCTGTCGGCTCATTTTGAGCACACCGTGGCCCTCACCGAGAAGGGTCCCTTGATTTTAAGTCGTTTGTAGGTTATTTTAATTTGTTAAAATACTAATGAAAAAGACGCGGTAGATGCCTAAAGAAGACGCCATTGAAGTTGAAGGGAGGGTCGTCGAACCTCTCCCCAACGCTATGTTCCGGGTGGAGCTGGCCAACGGCCATAGAGTCTTGGCCCACATTTCCGGCAAGATGCGTATGCACTATATTAAGATCCTGCCGGGGGACAAGGTCATCGTGGAACTGTCCCCGTATGACTTAAGTCGCGGGCGCATCGTCTACCGGGTAAGATAGGGAGGGTTTTCAGTTTTCGTTTTTCTGGGGACAGAAAAGGGGATGGCGAAGTTTCCCCAGACCCCGCAGAAAGCAGAAAACAGAAAACAAACCATGTCATGAAAGTTAAACCTTCAGTGAAAAAGATTTGCATCAAGTGCAAGATTATCCGCCGAAAAAGGGTGGTGCGGGTAATCTGTGAGAACCCCAAGCACAAACAACGCCAGGGGTGAAGAGCTATAAGCTGTAAGCTTTAAGCTAAAAAAACCAAAGGCAAGAAATCTAACAACATGAAAAGGCGAGGCCTAAAAGCGTTGCCACCAATGTGTTGGATAATTATTTTTTAAAAGATTAAAGCTGAAAGCTCAAAGCTTTTAGCTTAATCGGAGGAAAGGCATTGGCCAGAATCGCCGGCATCGACCTGCCCCGCAACAAGCGGATTGAGATCGCCCTCACCTACATCTTTGGCATTGGCCGCACCACCGCCACCAAAATTCTTAAAGGCGCGGGGGTAGATGGCGGCGTCAAGACGAGTGAGTTGAACGACACCCAGATCACCGCCATTCGCCAGGAAATTGACTCCCACCACAAGGTGGAGGGGGACCTGAGGCGTGAAGTGTCCATGAACATCAAGCGCCTCATGGACCTGGGGTGCTACCGGGGCCTCCGGCACCGCCGGGGACTCCCGGTTCGGGGACAGCGCACCCACACCAACGCCCGCACCCGGAAAGGCCCCCGCCGTTCGGTGGTGGGCAGGCGGAAGAAAAGCTAAGGAGCGACCATGGCCAAGCGTCCGTCAGGCGGTAAACGAAAAAAAGAACGGAAAAACATCCCCGTTGGCGTGGCCCATATCAAGGCCACCTTTAACAATACGCTGGTGACCATCACTGACCCGGCGGGCAACGTCGTGGCCTGGTCCTCGGCGGGTGTCCAGGGTTTTAAAGGCTCTCGCAAGGGCACACCCTTTGCGGCCCAGTTGGCGGCTTCGGATGCGGCCAAGAAGGCCATGGAACACGGTATGCGCAACGTGGACGTGTTCGTCAAGGGGCCCGGGGCGGGACGGGAAGCGGCCTTGCGGGCCCTCCAAGCTGCTGGCCTATCCGTGAACCTTATTCGGGATGTAAGTCCCATCCCCCATAACGGTTGCCGCCCGCCCAAGCGGAGACGCGTGTAATAGAGGAGAAAGATTTTGGCAAGATACACAGATGCCCGGTGCCGCCTCTGCCGTCGTGAGAGGATGGCCCTGTACCTCAAAGGAGACCGCTGCTATACCGACAAGTGCGCCATTCAGCGTCGCAATTACCCCCCGGGGCAGCACGGCCAGGGACGGTCCAAGATCTCCGACTACGGCCTCCAACTCCGGGAAAAGCAGAAGGTAAAGCGTATGTATGGTGTCCTGGAGAAACAGTTCCGGGGCTACTTCGAGCGGGCCGAACGCATGCGGGGGGTCACCGGCACCAACCTGCTGATGATCCTGGAGCGGCGCCTCGATAATGTGGTTTATCGCCTGGGGTTTGCCAATTCGCGCTCTCAGGCCCGGCAATTGGTGCGCCACAACCACATCCTGGTGGACGGTAAGCGGGTGAATGTGCCGTCCTTTAACGTCAGGGTGGGGCAGTTGGTGCAGGTTGTCGAAAAGAAACGCACTTCGCCGCTGGTGCGGGACGCGCTGGAGGCCGCAGCTCGACGGGGCTTTCCCCCCTGGCTTGAATTGGAAAAAGAAGAGGCCAGGGGCCGGGTGAGCATGATGCCTACCCGGGAGGACATTACCATGCCCATTCAAGAACATCTCATCATTGAACTCTACTCCAAATAGCCTGGTGTATGAGGCCCGATGCATGGGGCGGGCGTAAACAGAATACTTTTTTCTTTATCCCGGCGGGCACCGAGGCCTGTCGGGAAGACTTGTGCCTGACCAGTGCCAGCCCGAGGAGCCATGATTCAAAAGAATTGGACCGAACTTATTAAACCCAAGCGCCTGGAGGTGGATCCTGACTCCCACAGCAGCTTCTACGGTAAGTTTGCCTGCGAGCCGCTGGAGCGGGGCTTCGGTACCACTCTGGGAAATGCCCTGCGCCGGGTGCTCCTGTCTTCCCTGCGGGGAGCGGCCATTACCGGGGTCCACATCCGGGAGGTGCATCATGAATTTTCTGCCATTCCCGGGGTCCTGGAGGACGTCACCGAGATCCTCCTGAACCTGAAGCAGGTGCGGCTCAAGTTCCTTGCAGATGGGGTGAAGAGCATGCACCTGGAAGCCCGGGGGGAAGGGAAAATTAAAGCTGGGGACATCCGGACTGACGGGACCGTGGAAATCTTGAACCCTGAGCACCACATCGCCACGTTGTCCTCGGACGGGCAGCTTATCATGGACCTTGCCGCCAGGAGCGGCAAGGGCTATGTCCCCGCGGAGGCCAACAAGGAGGAAAACCAGCCCATCGGCTTCATTCCTCTGGATGCGGCGTTTTCTCCCATCTCCAAGATTAATTACGTGGTGACCCAGGCCCGGGTGGGCCAACGTACCGACTATGACAAATTGACTGTGGAGGTGTGGACCGACGGCAGCGTGACTCCCGAAAACGCTGTGGCCTATGCCGCCAAGATTCTCAAGGAACAGCTCACCCTGTTCATCAACTTCGAGGAAGAGCCTGAAAAGGTGGAAGAGAAGCCGGAGGAGCAGCCGGCCTTCCTGAACGAGAACCTCTACCGAGGGGTGAACGAACTGGAGCTATCCGTCCGGGCCGCCAACTGCCTCAGGAATGCCAATATCCGCTACATCGGTGAGCTGGTGCAAAAAAGCGAGCAGGAAATGCTCAAAACCAAGAATTTTGGGCGTAAGTCGTTGAATGAAATCAAGGAGATTTTGGCGGAGATGGGCCTGGCTCTCGGCATGAAGCTTGACACCTTCGTGCCGCCGGACCAGTTGCCGGAGAGAAAGGAAGAGATGGCATGAGGCACTTAAAGGCCGGGCGCCGACTCGCCCGTACCACGGAACATCGCACCGCCATGCTGCGCACTCTGATTACTCAGCTTTTTGAACACGAGCGGGTGCAGACCACCCAGGCCAAGGCCAAGGAAGCCCGCATGTGGGCCGAGAAGATCATCACCATGGCCAAACGGGGAGACCTCCACGCTCGGCGCCAGACCCTCCGGGTGATCCGGACGAAAAAGGCCATGGCTAAACTCTTCGGCGAGTTGAAGGACCGTTACCAAGACCGTCCCGGGGGCTACACCCGCATCATCCCCTTGGGGTTTCGGTTGGGAGACGGCGCTCCCCTTTCCCTCCTGGAACTGGTGGGCCGGCCGGAAAAGCTCCCCAAGGCCAAGAAAAAGAGCAGCTCCAGCTAAGGCCACAGACGGCGGGCGGTGCAGACCGGCAAAGGATTTTTGCCCTTGACGCCCTCTTGATGTAGCGGCGGAGGCCACAGCCAAGCAAATTTATTGGAAGAGCAATATCTAAGAGGCGGACTCAAAAGTCCGCCTTTTTTCTTGGGCCCACGGCCCGGCAGGGGGCTGGGGACCCAAGCTCACCAAAGAGAGGATGCCGCCTCTTCGCGGAGGACGAAAAAAGCCTTACCAGGGAAGGTCCTGGACTCAGGGTTAGATACCTCGGTCTGCCTTACTGGTTGGGGGGTCTTGTAGCCACGAGACTTTTGAAAAAATGGGAACTTGAAGACCAGCATGAATTTTTTTGATAATCCCTAAAGGGCCCAGAGGTAGCTGGGAAAAAAATTAAAATTTATTTTACTTTTTTTCCACCTCTGCCGAAGAGGATTAAAATGCCGTAAACTTTTCTTGATCCACAGAGGAAAATTCGAGGAGATTCCTAATCTCACTTTAGCACCGGCACCTAAAATTAGCTTAGGCCTTCTCGCCCGCATGCCTCCAGGGGCACCCGAGGGCGAGTGTCCAATATCGTATGGATGTTCATTAATTTCAGGCTAAGTAATTAAGTTATTCAGAAAAAGTGTATCGTTAATGGTATCTATGCACCTATATCAACTTATGTAATATACGCTACTAACTGGCCATCCCTTATGAAAGGAAGATAGTAGATTATAGTTGCATTTCAAATAAAAGGTGTGCGTTAAAAGTCATTTTCAAGCATAGGGAAATTTTTTTGAGGGTTTTCTTGAGTCGCGGCTTTTTTCAGAGCTTTCATATTTGCAAAATTCTTCCTCTTGGTGCAGGGTCATTTTGAGGATAGCGCAGAATTTGGTGACATTTTTCCTTGAATTAACTCACGTCGCTCACGATGCTAGAAAGGTATCCTTTTATCAAAGCGTTAAGATCGGTGTCTAACTTTTTTAGATGAGCAAAAACAGGTGTGGTCAAAGGATTTTGCTTCAAATCAGGATGAAAAAAAGTTGACATGCTGAAAAAAAAGTTGACAGAAGGCAAACAGTGTAATAACCTCGGCCCAAATCTGAGGCTCTTTGGCATACGTGTGGCCGAGGGGTGCGGCCCACGGAAAATGGGGGAGCGCCAAAAGCTCCTTTTGGGTATGTCCCATAACCAAGGAGGCGCTGCATGGCGAAAAAAATAGTTTTGGGTTTGGTATTATGTCTGGCGCTGGTTATAGCTCCCAACGCCAGCTTTGCCGTGCCCTCGAAGCAGGTCAAGAAAAAATCGTCTTTCCGTAAATCAAAGCCGAAAACCAAAATAGCCAGCAAACAAACCAGGAAGTACAAGAAATCAAAGAAAAAATCGAAGAACAATTCCAAGAGAGCAGTGCGCTCTTCCTCGAAGAAGAGGAAGAGATATAAAAAATCCAGACGGCGCGTGAGCCGCAGTTACTCCAGAAGACGCACTCCCGTCACCCGGGGTTCGAGCATAGGTGTGACTGAGACCAAGCCCCTCATGCGGGTGATACCCCAGCGGGATGGCCGGTTCTTGCTGGAACCGTTAACCCCCAAGAAAAAAGCCAGCCCTGGGTCACGTCCCACCTCCAAACTGGATAAGAAACGTGACGTGGCTCCTGGCGGCAGAGGCCACAACCGGTTTGAACCCTGGAATTTTCAGGACCTGATCCTGAGTTTGGCCAAGTGCTACCGTGGGGCTCGTTACGGCCGGGGAGCCAGCCTAAAAACCAGTAACGCCACGGATTGTTCCGGGTTCGTGCAGTTCATCTACCATGGTTTCAAGATCAAACTGCCCCGGTCCAGCCGGGAGCAGGCCCAGGTGGGGAAAGCTGTTACCCGTACCATGGACTTCTCCAAGTTGTTGCCGGGAGATCTCCTCTTTTTCCGCCGGGGCGGCCGGTCCATCGGGCATGCCGGCATTTACCTGGGTGAGGGCAAGATGATCCATGCCTCCAACTATAGAAACGGCGTGATCGTTACG
>CBFDAH010000044.1:0-17924 GCA_965602785.1 uncultured Syntrophobacterales bacterium | reverse complement strand
CTGTGGCCCCAAACTTTTCTGTTCTAAATAGCCAATATCGGGGCGGTCCGGGGGGAGTTCCAAAGGAAATTTTTGCGGAAAAAGTATTTCTTGCCCCTTTTAGACGGTTTTTTGATAATATAGTGTTCTTAAAACAGGTGGAATTTTTTCACGAAACCAGTATAATCCCCACAAGATGATACTCAAAGACCGCGTCCTGACCTTCAATCGTTTTGTCCAAGGGGCCCGAAGCCAGGGTTTGTACCCCTATTTTCGCCCTATTTCCCGTTCCTGGGGCCCGGAAGTTGAAGTGCACGGGCGGCGACTCATCATGATCGGCTCCAACGACTATCTAGGGATGACCCACCATCCCAAGGTGCAGGAGGCCGCAGCCCAGGCCATGAAACGCTGGGGTACCGGTCCCGGGGGGTCTCGCTTTCTGTCAGGCAACATGACCCTCCACGAGGCCCTGGAAGAGCGGTTAGCGGACTTTGTCGGGAAAAAGAAGGCCGTCTTGCACGTTACCGGCTTCAGCACCAATTTGGGGGCCATCGCCTGTCTGCTCGATTCCCAGGACATTATCCTGTGTGATCGGGAGAACCACGCCAGCATCTTCGAGGGCTGTCAGGCCTCCAAAGCCAAGCTTGTCCCCTTTGCCCATAATGACCCCCAGGCCGCTTCCGAGAAAATCCTCGCCGCTCAGCAAAAAAATTCCGATGGGGCGATGGTCCTCATCACCGAAGGGGTCTTCAGCATGTCAGGGGATGTCTGTCCCCTGCCAGAGTTGGTAGGACTCAAGGATACCTTTCCGGACCTGTTAATTTACCTGGACGACGCCCATGGCCTGGGAGTGCTGGGTCCCGGGGGCCGAGGTGCAGCAGCTCAGTTCGGCCTGACTCCCCGGGTGGACTTCATCATGGGGACTTTCAGCAAGGCTCTGGCCTCCATCGGGGGCTTTATCGCCAGCGATGAGGAAGAAGTGCTGGAGTTTGTGCGGCACCATTCCCGCACCCTCATTTTCTCCGCCGGGTTACCCGCCAGTTGCGCGGCCACGGTGCTGGCCTGTCTAGACGTTATCGAGGCGGAGCCGGAGCACCTGGAACGCCTCTGGCGGAATATCCTCAGGGCCCGCGACGGCTACCGGGAGATCGGCCTGGTAACCGGCCCCACCACGAGCCCGGTCATGCCCATTCACATCGGCTCGGACTTAAAGGCCGCCTTCCTGGCTGCTGATCTCTTCAAAGAGGGCATATTTGCCCTTCCCGCCATCTCTCCCGCCGTACCCCGGGGGAGGGCCCTGATCCGCACCGCCTACATGAGCACCCACCAGGATAGCCACCTAGACTATGTTCTGGAGGTCCTGGACCGCTTGGCCAGGAAGCACCGAGTCCGTGCTGAAGACCTGGCAGAGCAGGGGCGGGCTCCCGACCCGGCCGGCATCGCCAACCGCACCTCCCTCAATACGGCGATGAGGACGGCAGGGAAATGATCCCTCGGCCAAGGGAGTAAGCTTTGCAGTTTGGCGACCTCGTGCGGGTTAGCCTGCGCCAGGTAGTCCGCCACCGTCGCCGCTACTTGGCGGTGGTTCTGGCTATTGCCATAGGCGTGGCTGGATTCATCTCCATCTTCACCATGGGCCAGGACGTCAAGAAAAACTTCAACCAGAACCTGGCACTCATCGGCGGCGTCACCATCATCCGCAGTGTATTCGAGTTCAGCCCTGAAATTCCCCTCAGGTGGTTCCACTCCGACACCGTGCGAGCCATAGAGCAGATACCCGGGGTTATGGTGGCCAGCAGGGTGGGTAGCAGCTTTATCAATAGTTACTGGGATGGCCGCAAAGAACTGTTCTCGGTGGTGGCTGTGGACGAAAACTTCTGGGAGATGCGAGGCCTCGGGGCCTATACCGGCACCCTCTTTAGCCCCCAGGAGGTCAAGGAGCGTCAACGTCTCGTCACCTTGGGCAAGCGTTTGGCTCAACGCCTGTTTGGCACCTATGACGTGGCGGGCCGCACCCTGGAGCTGAACCACGAAATTTTCCGGGTCACCGGCGTCGTCGGGGGCCTCCGGGACATCAGTCTGGATAAGAGCCTCTACCTGCCCCTGACCACCGGCATGGACCGGTTCTCCCCAAAACTCTACCCCACCCGTCTTTATATCCGCTGTAACACCTGGAACGACGTGCCCTCCGTGGCGGCCGCCATTCCCGGCGTCGTGGAGGCCTACCAGTCAGCGGAAAACCTGCTGGTGGAGGTCAGCTGGGAGAACCTGGATCAGGTTAAGCAGGTGGCCTGGTGGATCGAATTCTTTATCTACCTGGCTTTTGCCTCTACCCTCATTTTGGGGGGTATGGGCATCTGGAATATCATGATGGCCGCAGTGCGTTCCCGCACCCGGGAAATCGGCCTCAAGAAGGCCATGGGGGCCGAAGACATGGATATTCTGGCCCAGTTCCTCACCGAGGCCCTGAGCCTGTCCCTGGTTTCGGCCATCCTGGGCGTGGCCCTGGGTCGAGTTCTGGTGGAGCTTCTCGGCTGGTGGATCGGCATGCGCCCTTCGGAGGAGCTTTTTTTCACCTGCTTGACCATCAGCCTCTTTTTTGCCGTTGTTTTAGGAGTGGGCGCCGGGCTTTACCCGTCCCTGCAAGCAGCCCGCATGGAGGTGGTGTCAGCTACCCGTTATGAATAGCACTACTATCTCCCCCCGACCCCCGCACCCCCTTATCCAGGTGGTAGATATTGCCAAGAATTTCCACAACGGCGCCGGGGTTATCGAAGTTCTGCGGGACATCAACCTGGAGGTTTATTCCGGGGAAATGATGGCCATCATGGGCCCCTCCGGTTCGGGCAAGTCTACCCTGCTTTACATTCTGGGTCTGCTTCTCTCCCCCACCAGCGGCTCCTACCGCTGGGAGGGTATAAACCTCCTGAGCCTCAATCGGACCCAACAGGCGGAATTCCGGCGCCGTCGTCTGGGGTTCGTTTTCCAGGCGTGTGACCTTCTGGAGAACAGCACCGTGTTTGAAAACCTGGAATTTCCCTTGATTTACGGCGGAGTGGGACGCCAGAACCGCCCCCTCCTCATCTCAGAGGCCCTTAAGAAGGTCAATCTCGGGCACCGTCTGTACCACTCCGCCAATCGCCTCTCCGGAGGAGAGCGCCAGCGGGTGGCCGTGGCCCGGGCCCTGGTGAACCGCCCCCAGCTCATTCTGGCGGACGAACCTACCGGGCAGTTGGACCGACGCCATGGCCACCTGGTTCTGGACCATTTCGATGAGATCATCACCGCGGGGGAAACTGCCGTAGTGGTGGTGACCCACGACCCCGATATCGCAGCCCGCTGCAGCCGGGTCTGCCCTATGGAGGACGGCGTCCTCCAAAACCTCACGTGATGACGCCGGCGCCTATAACCAGGGGCAGGGGGGGCGGACCAGGGGCGCCAACCCCAAAGATGAGCCTAATCAGTTCTGAGCGGCATGCTGCCCAGGTGTTGTCCGGCCTTTTCGCCCTGCTGCTGGGGACGCTCTTCGCCCTACTCCTGGGCTGGCCGACCCTGGCATCAAGCGCTGAGACCCCCCCGAAAAAGCCCGCCGCCGAGGTGCTGCCCGGACCGGCCAGTTTCGACGATTGTGTAAAGCTCGCCCTCCGCCAGTCACCTTTTTTCACCAAGAGTGCCCTGGAAATTGAAGTCAGGCGCTTCGACGAAGCGGACAGTAAGTCTGAGTTCATACCAGCCTTCAAGCTCAGGACCAGCTATTTTGTGAGACAGCCCAGTGACCCGAGAGTAGACAATCCCCTGAATTATTCCATCGCTTTAACCAGCGATGACTATAATCCGATCCTGGGTTTCTTTTCCCTGAAGGTCAGGAAGATCATCACCCAGATCGCCACCATGGGCCACATGAAAGTCATTGCCGCCGGCCTTCAACGCCTGGGGCAGGGCTTCCTGAGGCTGAGCGCCCTGGAGCGCCTGACCCGGCTCCACGGAGAGCTGGCCCAGCTCGCCCGGGAGAATTTGCGCTATGCCAAGGAACGCCAGAAACTGGGGGAAATAACTCCCCTGGAAGTGCAGATCGCCGCCCAGGAGGCGGAAGTGGCCGCCGCCGAGAAGGAGCGTCTGGCCGCCTCCCAGGCGCAAATCCGGGAGGGCCTGCGGGCCTTTCTGAGCTTGAAGCCCCACCAGCCCCTGAACCTGAACCTGACCCAGGCCCGCCGCCAGGTGCTGGGAGACTTCGAGCCTTCCCAGGCCAGCCTGGAAGAGGCCAAGGGCAAGTCCTTTGACCTGCGCATCCAGAAGCTGGCCAAAAAACTGCAGTCCTGGCAGATAACCCTGGCCAAAATGAAGTTTTTACCCAGCTTCAGTTTTGCGTTGCAGACTCCCGACCCCCTCACCCTAACCGACACCCGGGGCGCCTTCATTTCCTTTGGCATCTCCTTCCCCCTGTTCGACGGCTTTAAAAGACTCCGCAACATCACCCGGCAAAAGACCGTCCTGAAACAGGTCACCTCGGAAGATGAGGTGAAGGAGACCGATATTACCCAGTTGTGGCGGGAAGGCACGGAAAAGGTGCGAGCCGCCAACGCCGCCCTGCGCCTGGCCCGGGCCCAGGAAGAGCTGGCCCGCCTCAAGGAGCGCCAGGGGGAGACCCTCTACCGGGATGCCGGGGAGCCCTTTTCCCTGTACCTGGCGGCCCGTCAGGCCAAGGTCAAAGCTCAGATGGCGGGAGTGAAAAAGTCCCTGGACTATGACCTGGCCGCCTTAGAACTCCGCCACTTAAGCGGCGAGTTGGTGTACCGCTACGTGAATGAAAACCAGTTCCAACGCAAAAATTGAAGCCCCTGGCAGGCCCTGCCTTCTTTCCGGCTCAAGCGAGAAGGGGCCAACCCCGGCCATGCGCCTGGGGGGATGTGGTATTCTTTTGTAAAAATGGCCTGAAGCCTATACAATGCCTGACAGCCAGCCATGAGACCAGTTCTTAGTCATTTTTTGGGGGTAATAACCCTTTTTTTAGGCCTGACCGTGGCCCTCGGTGGGATTATCACCCCCGCCTGGGCCGCAGATCTCACCTTCACCGGCAAGCTCGTATGCTCCCTGAAGCGAACGGTACTTTTGCCGTTTCCTGGGGAAATCATCTCCCTCACGGCGCAGCCCGGCCAGGAAGTGAAGGAGGGGGAGGTCCTGGCCCGCTACCATCTGGCCCCGGAAGCCGTACAACGCTTGCGCCGGCGCCTTTCCCCGTCTCAGATCACCGAACTGCGCGCCAAACTGGCGGAAGCGGACAAGGGGCTTACTACCCTGAAAACCAAGGAAAAAACTGCGCGGGCACTGGCCCGTCAGAAACTGGCCTCGCCCCAGAGACTGGCGCAACTGGAGCGGGAAATCAAGGCGCTGTCCCAGCAACGGGGGGCCATAGCGGAACGCTTGCAGAAGGAACGGCAGTTTCTCCAGGGAGACAAGACGCTCCTCAAGAAGCGGTTGGGAGTCCCCCTCAAATCCGGACAGGTCCCTGAGGAAGGGGCACTCGTGGCTCCCATCAACGGCCACGTGGTCTGGTTGCACCCGGAACTCCGACAGGGGGCGATGTTGAAGAAAGGCACCCCGGTCCTCATGGTGGGAGTCTTGGACCCCATGATCCTCAAGGCCCGGGTCCACGAGATCGAGGCCCTCAAGCTCAAGGTGGGAGAACCGGCCGATATCACTTTGGAGTCCCTCCCCGGCCGAACCTTCCAGGCCCGGGTGGGCCGCCTTCCCTGGGCCCCGGGGGTTTTTTCCATGGAACACCCGACGTATTATGAAGTGGAATTCCAGGTACCTAATCCGGACCTGGTCCTGAAAGAGGGCCTGAAAGCCACCCTGGTGGTCCGGCAGGCGGAACCAAAGGCCGGTAAGGCCGACGTGAAAAAGCAGGGAAACCTTTCCCCTCAAGGCATTTCCGGAAAAACCCCAAAAGGCTCGCCCCAATAAGTTGAGATTTTGGCACCAAGCTTTGGGAAGATTTGGCAGAAGCAGCGGGGGGATGCGGGCCCCGGCCCCCTCAACCAAACCTTCTCCCCCAGCCCTTGCATTTGCGGTAGAATGGGCTGCCAGCCCGTGCTGACGGTAAGGAAATTTGTAGGGACGCGGTTCCCGTGCCCCAGGGTCGAGGGATAGTGATCTCCAGACCCTCCCTTAAACGGACTTGGGCAATACTTGCAAAATAATATTAATTTCCCTTTCACATACAACCAACTCACCATGTAACTTATTGCAAATCTTATTTCTTTAAACAGGAAATCGAAAACCGTATAAGATAATGCCCGATTTCATAGCACCAGGGAAGCTTTGTCCGTGAAACGCATCGTCCTCGTCCTGCTCCTGGTGGCGGCTTTTCTTGCCCTGGGCGCCTGGCTCTACTGGGGCAATAAAAAAGACGACCAGGGCGTCTTACGCCTCTCCGGCCACATTGAGGCCACGGAGATCAATCTGGGCTTCAAGGTGCCCGGCAAAATCTCCGCCATCCGCTTCGAGGAAGGCCAGGAAGTCAAGGCCGGAGAAATCGTGGCGGCACAGGAGTCCCAGGATTTGGGCCGGGAAGTGGAGGCGGCCCAGGCCCGCTGGCAAGCCGCCCAGGCCAACCTGACCAAACTGGAAGCCGGCTACCGGACCCAGGAAGTAAGCCAGGCCCAGGCCACGGTGGCCCAGGCCCAGGCTGACTTTGACGAAAAAGCCCGGGATTTTCGGCGCATGCAGAATCTGTTTGACCGAAAAGTCATCTCGGCCTCCAACCGGGATAAGTCCCAAGCGACCTACCTCATAGCCAAAGAAGCTCTCCGCCGGTCCCGGGAAAACTACGACCTCCTGAAGTCCGGCTTTCGCCAGGAGGATATCAACGCCGCCCGAGCGGAGTTTCGCCAGGCCCAGGCCAACCTGGAGCTGGCCCGGACGCGCCGCAGCTATGCCACCATCACCTCTCCCGTCACCGGGGTGGTTTTGGCCCGGCCCATGGAGCCCGGCCAGGTAGCCGCGGTGGGGGCCACCGTCCTTACCCTGGGTGACCTGGACCACGCCTACTTCGAGGGCTACATCCCGGAAACCGACCTGGCCCGGGTGCGCTATAAGCAAAAGGCTGACATCACCACCGACACCTACCCCGACAAAAAATATCCGGGCTGGATTTCCTATATCGCCGCCAAGGCGGAGTTCACCCCCAAAAGCGTGGAGACCTTCAAGGAGCGGGTCACCCTGGTCTACCGCACTAAAATCCGGGTGGAAAATCCCGACCACGAGCTCAAGCCCGGCATGCCCGCGGAAGCCCTGATTTTTCTGGATGAGTCGCCTTACTCTGAGGGAGGGGGCTAGGGGCCAAGGCCCCTACCCCCTCCCTCAGACTCCCACCCCCAACCCCTTAAAGGGGGTGGGGAGGGGAGTTTGAGGGGAGGGCGGGGGATTGGTAATCCCCCGCCCTCCCCTCAACTATCCCAATACTGCCCATGGACAACCACCCCGCCATTGAGGTCAGGAATCTTACCCGGGATTTTGGCAAGTTCCGGGCTGTGGATAATATCAGCTTCAGCGTGGCCCGGGGCGAAATCTTCGGCTTCCTGGGACCCAACGGCGCCGGCAAGTCCACCACCATCCGTATGCTTTGCGGCCTTCTCCTGCCCACTGCCGGGGAGGGTTGGGTGGACGGTCTCAACATCGTCCGGGACCACGACCGGATCAAGGCGCGCATCGGCTATATGTCCCAGCGCTTCTCCCTATACGAGGACCTCACCGCCGAAGAAAATCTCACCTTTTTCGGGGGCGTTTACGGCCTCCCCCCTGCCCGTCTCCAGACGCGCCTGGAAGAAGTCCTCACCCTGGTAGACCTTACCGACCGCCGCCGGGACCTCACCCGGGACCTGGCCCTGGGGCTGAGGCAACGGCTGGCCCTGGCCTCCGCCGTGTTACACGAGCCCTCCATCCTCTTTCTGGACGAGCCCACCAGCGGCGTGGACCCCATTTCCCGCCGCAATTTCTGGGATCTCATCTACGCCATGGCAGACAGGGGGGTGACGGTCCTGGTCACCACCCACTATATGGACGAGGCCGAGTTCTGCGACCGCCTGGTCCTTATTTATCAGGGCCGGGTCATCGCCGAGGGCCACCCCCGGGACCTGAAGGAGGCCTTGCCGGAGACCATCTTGGCCGTGTACCCCGACCGCCTGGGAGATGCCCTGGAGGTGGCCCGGAACCTTCCCCAAGTGGCCGAGGCGGCGGTCTTCGGGGACGGCCTGCATGTAGCGGCGTTGAGACCGGAAGAGGCGGAAGCGGCTTTAAAACAAGCCCTGTCCCAAGCCGGCATCGGCATCCGGAGCCTGACCCGCATCACCCCCTCCCTGGAAGATGCCTTCATCTCCCTCATCCAGCGGGCCGGGGGGGCCTGACGTGAATCTCGGACGCACCTCCGC
The DNA here is from genome assembly GCA_965602785.1 of uncultured Syntrophobacterales bacterium. Classification (GTDB taxonomy): domain Bacteria; phylum Desulfobacterota; class Desulfobaccia; order Desulfobaccales; family 0-14-0-80-60-11; genus JBGSLA01. The sequence goes on along the minus strand of CBFDAH010000044.1, from coordinate 9,516 downwards.
AATTTTCCGCAAAGAGTTACTCCACATCCGCCGGGACCTCCAGAGCCTCATCCAGATCATCCTCCTGCCGGTGATGCTCCTCATCCTTTACGGCTACGCCCTCACCTTCGACATCAAGCATGTGCCCACTGCGGTGTACGACCGGGAGATGAGCCGCATCAGCCAAATTTTTCTCAAGGAATTTCGGGGTTCCCGGTACTTCGATCTGCGCTATGCCGTCTCCAATTACGAGGATATCCGGCGCCTCATGGACGCCCGGGAAATCCGCCTGGCCGTGGTGGTGCCCCATGACTTCTCCCGGACCCTGAAGTCCGGAGAAACGGCCAGGGTACAGGCCATCCTGGACGGCACCGACGCCAATACCGCCAACATCATCCTCGGTTACGTTCAGGGAGTGGCTGCGACTTACAATCAGCGCCTCCTGGTGGAGAGACTGAACCTGAAAGGCATCACCGATACCAAGGCGCCGGTGGTGGCCCGAACCCGCTTTTGGTTTAATGAAGACCTGGAGAGCAAGAACTTCATTGTCCCGGGCCTCATCGTGGTCATCATGACCATGGTGGGAGCCCTCCTCACTGCGCTCACCATCGTCCGGGAAGTGGAACGGGGCAGCATGGAGAGCTTGTTGGCCACACCCCTTAAAAAAGCCGAGCTCATCCTGGGCAAAATGGGCCCCTACTTTCTCATCGGCCTCCTTGACCTGGCCATTGCCCTGGCCATGGGGCATTTTCTCTTCCAGGTTCCCTTGAAAGGCAGCGTTCTTCTTTTTGTGGCCCTCGCCGCCATCTTTCTGGTGGTCATGTTGGGCATGGGCATGCTCATTTCCATCCTCTCCGAAAATCAATTGCAAGCCTACCAGATGGCCACCCTCATCACCTTCTTGCCGGCCTTTCTTCTTTCCGGCTTCGTTTTTGCCATCCCCTTGATGCCCACATTCTTGCAGGTGGCCTCTTATATCGTCCCGGCCCGCTATCTGGTCACCATCGCCAAGGGCATCTACCTCAAGGGAGTGGGCCTGGAGGTTCTCTGGCCATCGGCTCTGATGCTCCTGTTCTTCGCCGTCTTTTTTCTGGCCGTGGCTATTCGCAAATTCCGGCACAAGATCGGGTGACGCCCATGTTCCTGCGCCTTCGCCACCTCATCACCAAAGAGTTTATCCAGGTCTTCCGGGATAAAAAGCTGCGGCTGTTCATTTTCCTGCCTCCCATCATTCAGCTCCTCGCCTACGGCTATGCCATCAACTTCGACATCAAGCATGTGCCCACGGCCGTCTATGACGAGAACAAAACTGCCGAGAGCCGCCAGCTCATCTCCCGCTTCAGAGCTTCCGACTATTTCGCCCTGAAATACTTTGTCCAGTCCCAGGCTGAGGTGCGGCGCCTCATCGACGACAACCGGGCCACCATGGTTTTGCGCATCCCTTACGATTTCGCTCGTCAGGTCAACTCCAACCAATCGGCCTTGGTGCAAGTAATAGTTGATGCCACCGACAGTAACGCCGCCCTTATCGTGGCCCGCTATGCCAACACGGTGATCGCCGACTTCTCCGAGGAAATTTTACGGGAGCGGCTTCAGCGCCTGGGCGCGGTGCAGGGCCTCACATTCCCGGTGACCGTATTGCCCCGAGCCTGGTTCAACGCCAACCTGAGCAGCCGCTACTCCTTCGTCCCCGGCGTCATCGCCATGGTGGTCATGCTGGTGAGCCTTATGCTCACCGCCCTGGCAGTGGTGCGGGAAAAGGAGATCGGCACTATGGAGCAGATTCTGGTTTCTCCCATCCGACCGGTGGAATTCATGCTGGGAAAGACCATTCCTTTCATTCTCATCTCCCTCCTTGACATGGCCATAGTGATTCTGGTGGGCGTCTTTTGGTTCGAGGTCCCCCTGCGAGGGAGCGTCTTGGTGTTGTTCCTGGGTGCTATTACGTTCCTTTTCAACTCTGTGGGCCTGGGGCTCTTTATTTCCACGGTGTCCTCCACCCAACAGCAGGCCATGATGGCGGGCACCTTCTTTTTCACGCCGGCCATCCTGCTTTCCGGCCTCATTTTCCCCATCCCCAATATGCCTCCCTTCTTCCAGTACCTCACCTATCTCAATCCACTGCGCTACTTCGTGGTCGTGGTGCAGGGCATCTTCCTCAGAGGCGACGGCCTGGCCATCCTCTGGCCTCAAATGGCCGGCATGATCATCCTGGGCCTCGCCCTCCTCACCCTGAGCGTGCTGAGGTTTAGGAGGAGGTTGGCCTAGTGTGACGTGGGGGAGGGGGTCAGGGGTTGTGAACCCCTGCCCCCTCCCCTCAAAATGTCTTCAGCAAATCCTGGGGAGGAGTTCCCCGGAGGGGGGGTCGAGGAGGCGGGTGGTGCCGATCTGGGTCTTCAGCTGCACCCGTCCTGGAGGAGCGGGCTGGACCGCACCGATGATCTGGGCTTCCTGGCCATAGCGGCTGGCCCGGATGATGTTCAGGGCTTGGTAGGCGGCCTCTGGGGCCACGAAGATGAGCATTTTCCCTTCGTTGGCTACGTGGAGGGGGTCTATACCCAGGGCTTCGCAGGCAGCGGCTACTGCAGGCCTTACGGGAATGAGGGTTTCATCCAGTTCTATGGAGACCTTGGACTGGCGGGCGATTTCGTTCAAGGCGGCGGCCACCCCTCCCCGGGTGGGGTCCCGCATGGCGTGGATGGGCAATTTTGCCGCCATCAGGTTGAGGACCAGGTCGCAGAGGGGCGCCGCGTCGCTTGCCAGAGCCTCGCCCTCCAGGAGCTTCTCCCGGGCCAGCATCACGGCAGTGCCGTGGTCTCCCACGGAGCCGGTGAGGATGAGGCGGTCCCCCACCTGGACGGCCGCCCCTGAGACGCCGGGGGCAAGGACCCTGCCAATCCCCGAAGTGGTAATGAAAAGCCGGTCCGCCGCCCCCCGGGGCACTACTTTGGTATCGCCGGTCATGATGGCCACCTCCGCTTCGGTGGCGGTTTGCGCCATAGATGCAGCAATACCCCGCAAGTTCTCAACGGGAAAGCCTTCCTCAATGATGAAGGAGGCGGCCAGGGCCAGGGGCCGGGCCCCGGCGGTGAGGAGGTCGTTCACCGTGCCCGCCACCGCCAGCCGGCCGATGTCGCCGCCGGGAAAAAACAAGGGGTCCACCACGAAGGAGTCGGTGGTGAAGGCGATGTCCGGGGAATCCAGGTGCAGCCGCGCACTGTCATCCGGCTGAAAGCCGGCGGAGCCATACGCGGCCAGAAATACCTGGCGGATAAACTCCCCCATCTCCCGGCCCCCCGCCCCATGACTTAGTAGAACTTGGTCCATTAGATGCCTTGACGATAGTGATTTTGGGGGGAGGGCCAGGGACCTCAGGTCCCTGCCCTCCCCCCAAGCCCCCCTCCCAACCCGTTTAGGGCCCGGGAAAGGCGGGGCTTCCAGCCCGGCCTTTCCCGGCTTGTTTTAACTCCCTCTATGGGATTGGGGGAGGGGGTGTGGGGGAGGGGGTAAGGGCCCGCGGTCCTTAGCCCCCTCCCCCACATTTTCGTTCACTCCCTTCTCTCATACCTATACGCTGCGGCGCAGGCGCCTTCGCTAGATACCATACAGGGCCCCAGAGGTTGGGAGGGGTTGCAGGTTGTATCGAACATGGGGCAGTCCGGGGGAGCCAGGCTTCCCCGGAGGACTTCCCCGCAGCGGCAGGCGGTGGGCTTGGCCGGGGGCACCCGGGCCAGGAGGTCGGCAAAACGCCGCCGGGCGTCGAAACGGGCATATTCTTGCCTAAGCCCCGCGCCGCTCCCCGGAATTACCCCCAAACCCCGCCAGACCGCGTCCTCCGGCAGAAATACCTCATCCAGGAGGGCCTGGGCCCGGAGATTGGCCGAGGCCTTCACCGCCCGGGTGTAAACGTTATCCACACCAGGCCGGTTTTCCTGAATCTGCCGCAACAAAGAGGAAATTCCCAGGAGAATATCCAGAGGCTCGAAGCCGGTCACCGCGCAGGGAATGGAGAATTCTTCAGAGATAAAATTATAGGCCCCCTGCCCGATGATGGTGGTGACGTGGCCGGGCAGGAGCAGGCCGGACACCTGGAGCTCACCACCCCCCACCAGGGCGCGTAAGGCCGCAGGCATGGTCTTGTGAACCGAAAAGACGGAAAAGTTTGTCACATTATCTGCGGCTGCGGCGTTGAGGGCTAAGGCGGTGGCCGGCATGGTGGTCTCAAAACCCACCCCGAAAAAAATAACCTCTTTGCCGGGATTCTCCCGGGCCAGGGCCACTGCGTCCAGAGGAGAGTAAACCACCCGCACCGTGATACCCCGAGCCCGCTCCCGTTCCAGGGACGTGGCGGAACCCGGTACCCGCACCATGTCGCCGAAGGTGGCGAGAATGGCCTGGGGCATATGTCCCAGGGCTAAAAAAGCGTCGATGTCCTCCTGGGCCGTAACGCACACCGGGCAACCGGGCCCAGACACCAGCCCTATTTCGGGAGGGAGGAGGGCCTTGAGGCCGTAGCGGGCCACCGCCATGGTGTGGGTGCCGCACACTTCCATCAGAGTGGCGGGCCCTGGACTTGCGCCGTGAATTTTTCGTACGAGCCCTTTGACCAACTCCTGGTCCCGGAATTCCTCACTAAACTTCATAAGAGAGCTGCCTCAGGACCTCCAAGGTCTCCTCCGCGGCCTCGGCGTCCACCGTAGCGATGGCCAGCCCGGCGTGCACCAGAACATAATCGCCCACCGCCGCCTCCGGAAGGAGCTCCAGGCGGGCCTCACGCCGTATCCCGTCCACCTCGGTGACGGCCTTGAACCCGTCAATCTCAACAATACGCATAGGAATTGCCAAACACATAATGATTCCTTTGGTTTTATGGGGGGAGGGCCAGGGTGCTCAGCTCCCTGCCCTCCCCCCATACCCCCCTCCCAACCCGCTTAGGGGCCGGGGAAGGCGTGGCCTTTGGCCCCGACTTCCCCGGCTTATTCTAACTCCCCCATAAGGGATTGGGGGAGGGGGTAAGGGGTTGCGACCCTTAGCCCCCTCCCCCACAAGCTATTCATTTCTCCCCAGCCGCGCGGCGGCCACGGCCACCTGGCCCAGTGAGATACCGCCGTCGTTCGGGGGGACGAGTTTATGGGTCAGGACTTCAAATCCTTGTTGTTCCAGGCGGGCCTTGAGGCGCGTGAGCAACAGGCCGTTTTGGAAAACACCGCCTGACAAGGCAGTGAGATTTAATCCGGTGCGTTCCCGCAGGATGAGGCACATCTGTGTCAAGCCCTCCACCAGGGATTGGTGGAAGCGGGCTGCGATGATGGCGTTGTCGGTGCCGGCCAGCCGGTCCGTCACTGCGCCCCGAAAGATGGCCACGGTGTCGAGCACCAGGGTTTTGCCGTCCTGTCTCACTTCCGCTGAATAAAAACCCTTTTCTTCAGGGTTGGCAGCCATTTCCAGCTCGAGGGCAGGTTGGCCCTCGTAGGTGCGTTGGCGGCAAACCCCGATGGCTGCGGCCACCGCGTCAAACAGGCGCCCGGTGCTGGTGGTCAGGGGGGAGCGCCAGCCGGTCTCCAACTGTCGCAGCAGCACCCGCCATTCCAGATCCGGGAAGGAAAGCCCCAGATTGTCGGTCATTTCCTGGCACTTGTCGCCATAGGCCGCAAAGAGATACGCCGCCGCCATGCGGGCGGGGTTGCGGATAGCGGCCTCTCCCCCCGGCAGGCGCACCGGGGCCAGATGGCCCGCCCGGGTGAAGTCCTCCAGGTCCGCCACCAGGATCTCCCCGCCCCAGACGGTGCCGTCCGGCCCGTAGCCGGTGCCGTCCAGGGCAAGCCCGATACACTTGGCGGTACGGCCGTTTTCCGCCAGGCAGGCGGCCACGTGAGCGTGGTGGTGTTGCACCCCGATGCGCTGCACGTCCTGTTGTTCCCGGGCATAGCGGGTGCTCAGGTATTCGGGGTGCAGGTCGTGGACCAGGATTCCTGGGCGTTTGCGGCTCAGAGCTTCAAAGTGTCGGATGGCCAGGTGATAGTAGTCGTAGGTCTCCAGGGTGTCCAGGTCCCCGATGTGCTGACTCAGGAGGGCCGTTTCACCCCAGGCCAGGCAGAAGGTGTTTTTTTGCTCGGCTCCCAGGCCCAAAATTTCAGGAGCAGCCACCGGGAGCGGCATGGTCCGGGGTACAAAGCCCCGGGCCCGCCGGAGGGGGATGACCGTGCCGTCCGCCAGGGGCCGGACCACGGAGTCGTCACAGGGCACCTGGATGTCCCGGTTGTGCATGAGGAAGGCGTCACAGAGGCCGCCCAGCTTGTGCCGGGCCTCCTCGTTGGTGAACACCAGGGGCTCCTCGCTCAGGTTGCCGCTGGTCATCACCAAGGCCGGAGGGGCCTGGTCCATGAGGAGGAGGTGCAGGGGCGTGTAAGGGAGGAGCAGCCCCAGGTAGTTGTTGCCCGGGGCCGCCAGGGGGGAGATATCCCCACCTCTCCGCCGCCGGCAGAGCACAATGGGGCACTCCGGGGAAAGGAGCAGAGAGCGCTCCAGGTCGGCGAGTTCCGCAACCCGGGCCGCCTCATCCAGATCCCGCACCATGAGGGCAAAGGGCTTGTCCTGGCGCCCTTTTCGGTCCCTTAGAGCCCGCACTGCGCGGTTGTTCCTGGCGTCGCAGGCCAGGTGGAAGCCTCCCAGCCCCTTCACCGCCACGATTCTGCCATCCCGGAGGAGCTGCGCCGTGGCTGGCACGGCATCCTGCTCCTGATATTCCCCCTGATACTCCAGCCACACGGAGGGCCCGCAAGCCGGGCAGGCGGTGGGCTCGGCGTGGAAGCGCCGGTCAAAGGGGTCCTCATATTCCTGGCGGCAGACCGGGCACATCTCGAAGACGGCCATGGTGGTCTGGGGCCGGTCATAGGGTACCTGGCGGATGAGGGTAAAGCGGGGACCGCAGTTGGTACAGTTGGTGAAAGGATACTGAAATCGCCGGTCCCGCGGGTCCCGGATTTCCCGGGCGCAATCAAGGCACAGCACCACATCCGGGGGAATAACCGCTTCGGTGCCGGGGAGACTCTCGCTCTTCAGGATCTCGAAGCTTTCCTGCCCGAGGGGCTCCGCTGCCTCGATGCGCACCCTCTCCACCCGGGCGAGAGCAGGGGCGTCCTGGGAAAGTTGACGGATGAAAAGATCCAGGCTGGCCGGGGGCCCCTCTACCTCGATCTCCACCCCTTGGGAGGTATTCCGCACACCACCCGCCAGGTCGTGGCTCCGGGCCAGGCGGTAGACGAAGGGCCGAAAGCCCACTCCCTGGACCAGGCCGGTAACGCTGAGTTTTTTGCGGGCCAGGGGAAATGGAGAGGACAGGGCTTTAACCATCTCTGGAATCTTGTTGCCGGGATTAGGAAAAAATTTTTTCAAGTATATCACAGGAGCAGGAGAAAACCCGCTCCAGGGAAATGGCAGCCCTCACCGGCGCGCCCCCATGGAAATTCATGCTTGCCAGCACTGGCTCCCATGTCATAATCGCGTAATACGACAAGGGAGTCCGAGATGGACACAAGGGCAAGAGTATTGAAAGAAGGGAAGGAAAAGCGCGGTCCCGTGGCCTATTGGATGAGCCGGGACCAGCGAGTCCAGGACAACTGGGCTTTGCTGTATGCCCAGCACCTGGCCATGGAACGCCAGGTCCCCCTATTGGTGGTTTTCTGTCTGGCGCCGCAGTTCCTGGAGGCCACCCGGCGCCAATACGACTTCATGCTGACAGGGCTTGAGGAGGTGGCCCGGGAACTCGACAATCTCCAAATTCCCTTTTATGTGCTCAGAGGCGCGCCTGGAAAAGAAATCCCCAAGTGGGTAAAAGCCCTGGGCGTCGGCCTGCTGGTCACGGATTTCGATCCCCTGCATATCAAAAGACAGTGGAAAGAGAGCGCGGCCCGGGTTCTCACCGTACCTTTCATGGAGGTGGACGCGCACAACATCATCCCCTGCTGGCTCGCCTCCCCCAAGCAGGAATGGGCGGCCTATTCCTTCCGTCCCAAGGTACATCGAGCCCTCCCGGACTTCCTCACGCCCTTTCCTCCCCTGATTCCCCATCCCTTCCCAGCCGAGGAGGCAGGGACCGGCATCAAAGCAACTAAGCTCCTGGACTCCCTCTCACTGGACGAGAGTGTCCCCCCGGTCACCTGGCTCAGACCGGGAGAGACAGCCGCCCGGGAGCAGCTCCGCCGATTTGTTGCCGAGAAGCTAACCCGCTATGACCGGGACAGAAACGACCCCACTAAGGAGGGGCAGTCCGACCTCTCGCCCTATCTCCATTTCGGGCAGCTCGCCCCCCAGCGGGTGGCCCTGGAAGTCATGGAAAGCGAGGTTAAGCGGGCCGACAAAGACGCCTTCCTGGAGGAGCTCATCGTGCGCCGGGAGCTCTCGGATAATTTTTGTTATTACAACCAGAATTACGATAATTTCCAGGGATTTCCGGATTGGGCCCGGAAAACATTGGACGACCACCGGGGGGATGCGCGGGAATATCTATACACCCTGACGGAATTCGAGGAGGCTCGCACCCACGACCCCCTGTGGAACGCCGCTCAACTCGAGATGCTGCACCGGGGCAAGATGCACGGCTATCTCAGGATGTATTGGGCGAAAAAAATTTTGGAGTGGACTGCCTCTCCCGAGGAGGCCATTAAGGTGGCCATTACCCTGAATGACCGGTATGAATTGGACGGCCGGGATCCCAACGGCTACGTGGGCATTGCCTGGAGTATAGGCGGAGTCCACGACCGGGCCTGGGGCGAACGCGCCATTTTCGGGAAGGTTCGCTACATGAGCTACAAGGGCTCGGCGGGAAAGTTCGACGTCAAGGCCTACATTGCCAAACAGCAAGGATACGCCGTAAACTCTTCACCCTGAGGGGGGAGAGCCCCCCCTCAGTCAGCGGCTGCTTGCGGCACCGGGATGGCCGTCATTTTTTAATCAAGATCTGGGCGATGTCCACCGCGTGCTGTCCACTGGTGCGCATCCCGTCGAGCATGGCGAGAAACAGGGGAGCGGCCTGGGGCTGGCACAGGCCCTCGATAAGCCTGGCCTCGTGCTCGGTGGCAAAATCATTGCAGTTCTTGACCAGCCGTTCCCCTTCCTCCAGCACATAGCGCTTTAAATAGTCGTTGTCTGTTTTCAGTACATCCATGATCGAGCGCAAAACTCCCGCCTGGTGGTCAAAGAGTTGATTGGCCTGGGACACGGCCTTGTCCGAGAAAAGCACCCCTTCCTTCATCTTCGTACCGATGGAGTCGGACATCCCCTCGAGGGTATCCCCCACCACTAAAAGATGAGTCAGGAGGCTCTGCATGCGGAGCAGAGAAGCCCGATGGTCAGCCGGTGCTTTGGCCGCCAGGTTGCCGAATTCTTCCATGGCGCTCTTGATTTCCGGGGTTAGTTCCCGGTGCACCTTTTTCAGGTGTTCCAGACTGCTTTTACTATGACGGTTGAAGGCGTCTCGGGCTGCACCCACCATGACTCCCAGCTTGTCGAAGATTGGACCGAACTTCTCGCGCCCCG
>CBFDAH010000043.1:0-17981 GCA_965602785.1 uncultured Syntrophobacterales bacterium | reverse complement strand
TAAAGGTGGGCGGCGAAGCAAAGTAGTCGCAACTTGATAGCACCAGCAGCGACGCCAAAATTACCAACCATACTTTCTTCATGGCTTACCTCTTCTGCGTAGTTTTTCCTTTCGCTGGAACTTCTGCCACTCCCTGCCTTACCAGCCGAACCTTACGCTACCCTTCAACCCCCCGCCTCGTTAAGATACCAATACGGCTTTCCCTCATAGGGCTGAAATGAATCCTCATTATATGGCCCCGAGTAGGTGCCCGTCGCGCACCCCATGAGGGCCAGGGTGAGATAAAACACCACAAATACCCACAGCCAGGACTTCATGATCATGTGCCTTTCCTCGTATCGAAATATATGTTGAAACAGCCTGGTGGGACTGCCTTCCCCACATCGCGCCCCGTTCCCTTGACTTTCTGAGGCGGGCCGGCAGCAGACTTTCCGGTCCTCAGGCTGCTTTCTTATCAGATAAACACTCTTTCCTGACAGTCAAGGGGTCGAAGGCCCGCGCAGCTGGCATTGATGCAGGTGTTTGATCGCGGGGGAGAAGGGGGTCTGGAAAAGGAATGTCCTGCACCACAGGCATAGTGCAGTGTCCGACCTGACAATTGCCTTACATAACCGCGCAGGTAAGAATAGGTGCAGCAAATACCTAAATTCCAGATTTTTCGGAGGATGCCCCTGCCCGTCACCGATCTCCGGGTATCAAATCCCCTTCAGATTAAGAGGCCTCCTCCAGATTAAAGTAAACGCTGGGTGGCACAGGTTGTCAACCTGTGCCGGCGCAGGCTAAAGCCTGCGGCCACATTTTCCCCTCCTGAAAATGGTCCGAAACTGCCAAGTCCTTACCGGACACTACTGGGATTTAGGGGGATTATCCTGAGGGTTTGTAAAGATTGACGCTTTTGAGAGGTCTCAAGATTCGTTCATCAAGGCATTTACCTGTAGGGACCTGATTTATCATGCCCAAAAAGGGCGCTATAAATTGAACATCGGGCAGATAATCTTTAGGAGAGGGGGGTTCCTCTTCTGCGTACTTTTTTATTCCGCTGGAACTTCTGCCACTCCCTGCCTTACCGGCCGAACCTTACGTTACCCCTCAACGCCCCACCTCGTTGAGATACCAATATGGCTTTCCCTCATAGGGCGTAAATTCAACGTTATAATTTCCCGGGGTGCCTTTCGTCGCGCACCCCACGAGGGCCAGGGTGAGATACAACACCACAAATACCCACAGCCAGGATTTCATGATAATGTGCCTTTCCTTGTATCGAAATATATGTTGAAACAGCCTGGTGGGACTGCCTTTCCCACCCCACATCACGCCTCTTTCCTTGCATCTCTAAGGCGGGCCGGTAGCAGACTTTCCGGTCCTCAGGCTGCTTTCTTATCAGGTAAACACTCTTGCCTGACAGTCAAGGGGTCGAAGGCCCCGCGCAGTGACATTGATGCAGGTGTTTGATAAGCGGTGGAGAAGGGGGTCTCGAAAAGGGACGGCCTGCGGCACAGGCAGAATGCCCGGATTGCCATATGGCTATCTCAAGGTGAAATCGCTCTTTTAAATCCCCATTTTTAAAGGGGGATTTAGGCGTTCCTTATCTTTATGGATGCTCGCAATTACTTAGGCTGATTTATGGAATTAAGTACTAACCGCCGGCTCAGTTCTCCCCCCGGGCCTGGTCCCGGAAGGCCGCCATCTCCTCCCTCTTGATCCGCTTGCCTCCGGGGAGGAGTTCCATGGTGATGTTGCCGAACATCAACACCCGGGTCCAGCCTTTGGTGGGGACCCCATCGGTATCCAAATAGGCAAAGAGCTGGCTACGTTCGTCTTTAAAGATCCGGTTCTCTATCTCCGCCATAACCTTGCGCCCTTGTGGGGTCAGGGGTCCGATGCGCAGCACCATCCTATCGGGCTTGGGATAGGGAATACCTTTGTATTTTACGGTTTCGCCCCCTTTGCCCAGCGGCTTTCCCGTCAGACGCCGGTTGTAGAACATGGTTAGGGGGTCATACATGGGCTCCGTGAAGGTGGTCTCCCAACGCTTCTTCATGGAATTGTCTTTGTGGAGCTTCCAGAGCTCCACTTTGCCCTGGTCATAGTCGAAGCGGTATTCACTCAGGTGTTTCCTCTTCCCGTGCCGGGACTCCTCCCGGTAGACCAGAGGCAGGAGCTTTCCCTGGGAGTATTTCATATCTGTGGTCAGGCTGCCCCGCCAGTTACCGCTCATAAAGGATAGGAAGCCCTGGGTTTTCCCCGTCACTTTGGCCCGGTAGCGGCCAGGGGCAAGCTCCTCAAAGCTCACCTTGGCCTTTACGGCTTCCCGCCAGACCCAGACGTTTACTCGGTAGTGCAGCTCTTCCAGGATCTTCATGGATGTTGATGGAGAAACCGCCCGCCGTGAAGGCTTGGCCGGACGGGCGACCTCCGGGAGTATGAAGACCAGGAGCGCCAGGACTCCCAGAGAAAAAACTGCCAGGCGCCGGATTCGTCCTGGTTTTCTGGGGCCGCCGGCCCCTCTGTGGGTTCTTTGCATCTTTTTGGCCATATTCGGATTCGCGGCAAGCCTTACGTGCCATTCTTTCCTGGTTTGATAAACCTCCACCCGCGGGTGTTAAAAACTTTCGTCCAGAAAGTCGAATAACTGAAGGGGAGCCCTTTTGTTACCGATGGCGAAGCCCAATCCCCTCCTGGTGAGTTGGGGGGAGAGGGCTCGGCTCCCCGGCCCCCTCCCCCGAAATTGCTCTATCCCTATCCTGTCAATCCTCGAAGACGTCCTCCATCTCCAGGGGTGGGGCTTGCCGGCATTCCTCCAGGATCTCCCGGGCCCGGGCCTCGTCATCCGAGGCCACTACCAGGCGTACCCCCCGGACCATTTGCAGGGGGGGATAGGTCCCGCCGGCGTCGTCGGCCAACACCCTCGCGTTAATACCCTCGGACTCCAAGAGGCCCGCGGCCATTTCCGCTTCCAAACGGGTGTTGAATTTTTCCACCACCGAAAAACGATCTTGCATCACCTGACACCTCTAACCCGTTGTTGACCAGCCCTGCTGAGAAGATTGTAGCCCTTTTCTCCCCGTTGGCGAAGTCCAATACCCACTAAGGGTTTGGGGGACAGGGCCAAAGGCTGCACGCCCCGGCCCTCTTTCCCATGAATTATAGACAACCAGCGCCAGTTGTTCCCCAGTTTTCTGCCGCGCCTGGCCGGCTCAATCGGAACGGGGACCGCGTTTTCCCTTGCCGGTCTTGGCCCTGCCGGAACCCACTTCGGGGGCCCTCTCCCCCGTGCCCCGGCCTTTCTCCGGCGGCCGGCCCCAGACCCCGGTGTAGAAGCGCTCCTGCCACCATTCCTCCATATCCTCAGGGCTCTCCGTGTCCTCCAGGCGGAAGCGGTAGCCCTCCAGGAACTGTTTGAGGCGCTGGTGGGCCGCGTTCACCTGCTGCATGCGAGTGCGGTACTCCTCATCCCGGCCGTCCGGGGCCCGGTCCGGGTGCCAGCGCCGGGCCGCCCGGCGATAGGCCTGGGTAATCTCCTGGCGGGTGACCGTGAGGTCCAGCCCCAGGATTTCCCGTGCTTCTTTCAGGGTCACGGCTCTCCTTCCGTCACGTTCAGCAAAGGTTCCCCTCCCTCTGCCGTTTTTAATTATAAGCACGATTGCGGCCACAACAAAATATTTTCCTTGCCCGGCCTGCGGAAGGGGTATAGAGATTTATCTACAGGGGTTCGGCTTGTTGCAGACCGAACCTCGAACCTTGAACCTTGAACTTTTATAAAACTTTCAGGAGGGAACGCCTTATGGAAACCTGGGTTTTTTTCGGCCTCCTGACCATCGGCCTGTTGCTCTCAGGTAAAGTAACCCGGGCCGAACTCCCTAAAATTACCGGCAAACCGGTAATTGACAGCCCTCCCCTCCTGGACTGGCCCCTGGACCAGGGAGTGCTGCTCCCCAACCTGAGCGATCCCACCTCCAACCTCTTGTACGATCTGCACGCTCAGGTTTCCTCCTGTGATTTGGTGCTGTCCACCGAAGGGAATTACCATATGGCCTTGCGGGATATCTGGCCCCACTTCCTGGCCCAATTCCCCACCCAACCCCTGGCCAACTGGTTCTATACCACCAGCCCTCCGGTGCCCCTGGAGCAGATTGAAAATCAGCGGCTGCAGATCGGCAATCTCACGGTGACCTGCCGGCCCAGCGTGGTGGTGGGCCCCCGCAAACTGATGGCAAGACTGCAGCAGGCCGGCTATACAGAATTTTCCCCCCACCCCCTGTACCAGGATCGAGGGGCCGTGATCCTGGTAAAAAAAGGCAACCCCCGACAGATTCACTCCGTCTGGGACCTGGGCCGAACGGAGGTGCGCCTGGCCACCCCGAACCCGGAACTGGAGCCCGGCGCCTTTGAAAATTATGCCGGCACCATCTATAACATTGCCCTCAATGACGCCCAGCCGCCCCCGGGAATGTCAGCCCCCCGGTTAATGGAGCTGTTGTTCAACGGAGTCAGCGGCGACCCGGAAAAATGGCTGACCGGGGCCCGCATTCACCACCGGGATCTGCCCTGGTCCGTGGCTCACGGCCGCGCTGACGCCGCGGTCATCTACTATCACTTGGGACGCTACACCAAAGAAACCTTCCCCCACCTCTTTGACCTGGTGCCCCTGGGCGGCAGCATCGCTCATCCCCAACCGCTGCCGGGCACCATTATTACTACCCGCTACGTGATTCGAATTCTGGGCGATTGGACCCCACTTCAGTTTGAAGCCCGGGAGAAGTTGATCCAGACCTTGTTGTGCCCTGAATTTACCGAAATCTTGGCGAAGCGGGGCTTGGTACGCCCCGAGAAGAAGGGTGATTCTTCCCCTCCGGGCCCTCCGCTTGTCTTATCCGGGCATGCGTGATAAGTTATAGTAATCCTTGCAAAAGGGAAATTATAAGCCATGAACGAACCGAAACATATCGTCCTTACCGCTGTTGAAGTGGAGCGGACTTTGGACCGACTGGCGGAGGAGGTCCTGGCCGGGCACCCGAATCCGGAAGGCCTGGTGGTGGTGGGCATCCGCACCGGCGGCGCCTTCCTGGCCCAGAGGCTCGCCGAGCGCATGAAACGCCGCAGCTCCCGGGAAATGGGCGTGGGCGTCTTGGACATCACCTTGTACCGGGACGACTGGACCCGCATCAGCCACAAGCCCCTGGTGGGCAAGACGGAACTCCCGGGCTCCATCGACGACCAGGAGGTACTCCTGGTGGACGACGTGCTGTTCACCGGTAGGACGGTGCGGGCCGCACTGGATGCCCTCATGGATTACGGCCGCCCCGGCCGCATCGAACTGGCGGTGCTGGTGGACCGCGGGGGCCGGGAACTCCCCATCCGGCCGGATTATGTCGGTCTCATCCTGAATCTGCCCCAGGGGCAGCGGGTGAACGTTTATCTCACTGAAATGGGCCTCCCCGACGAGGTGGCCATCGAAGGGGGACCGCCAGCCAGATCATGAAGGACCGTCAAAAGAAGACCCGCCGGCCCGCCGCGGGCCTGAAACCCCTTCCCCCCGACGATCAATCCGCCTTGCAGGAGCAAGTGGCTCGCCTCAGCGAAGCCCTGGCAGCCGGGGAAAATTTGGCCTCTCTCCGGGGTCTGGTGACCCTCCGGCCTGAGGACTCGCCCTGGGATCTCCACCTCTTAAGAGAACTGGAGAAAATTCCCCATGCCGACATCCCGCCTCTCCTGGCGGCTCTTTTCGGACCAAGCCCGGACAAAGAACGGCGCAAGGCCCTGAAGCGGGCCCTGCATGTGCTCAAGACCAGAGGCGTGCCGGTCCCGGAGGACCTCTTGCCCCCACCCGCGGCCGAGCTCGCCACCCCAGCCGCCCCTGATTTTGTCGCTTATCTGTCACCCGTCCTGGGCAACGGCGAGGTTTACGTCATCCTGGAAGGCCCCCGGGAACTTTTGGGCGGTAATTCCCTGGTGGCCCGGGTGAGTGACCAGCATGGCTTTCGGGAGTGCCACCTTTTTTCTCTCAAACGACGGCAGCGGGAGGAGCTTTGGGAGCAGTTCCGCAGTCAGAGGCTCACCGTATGGGTCTCGCCGCCTCCGGCTTACGCCCTGCGCCTCCTGGAGGAAGCCCTGGCCCTGACCCCGGACGGGGAGCCCAGCCGGGGGGAATATCTGCCCCTGCGGGAGGCCCTGTGGCGCCATCTGGGCCGCCCCAAGGAAGCCCCCTCTTTGAAAGAGCTCTTGCCCCCCCTCTCGCCGGGGGAGCGCCACCGCTTGCGGGAGGAGGCCCGCGGTCTGGGCGCCAACGAACTGTTCCGCACCTGGCTCCCCAGCTTTGAAGAAATCACCCCCTGGGTCGAAAAACTGAAGGAAGCCCAGGAAAGCCCTTTGGTCCTCTCGGAGCAGCAGCAGCGCCTGCGTGAGGCCGGGGTGCTGGACGACGCCACGGCCGCCCTGTTCCCGGAGGAGGCCCGACCCCGGTGGGGCCGCCGGCTCCTTCAAATGTCCTACGTTCTTGACCTTTTGGGCCGGGCTGAAGAGGCCCGGGCCGCCCAGGCCGCCGGGGAGGACCTCTTGTCCGGAGAACGGAGCTCCCTGGCCGGGGAAAACCCCGTTCTCCATGAACTGGTGCGCTATGCCCTGATGCTGGCCTGGGAATACCTGAAGCCGCGAGAAGCCGCGTCCCAGCCTTCCCCGTTGGTGGCGCCCCCCACATCCCCCCTCATCCGGAGGTGACCATGCTCACCAACCTGGAGGTCCGCACCACCAGCACCACTGAATTTGTGGACCTGACGGCCCGCATTAAACAGGTGGTGGCCGAGAGCGGGGTAGCCGAGGGCCTCTGCCACGTCTTCGTGCCCCACACCACCGCCGGCATCACCATTAACGAAAACGCCGACCCCAGCGTCAAGGCCGACATTCTCATGGTCTTGAACAAGGTCATCAGCGACCGGGAACCCTATCGCCACCTGGAAGGCAACTCCCCGGCCCATATCAAGGCTTCCCTCATGGGTCCCCAACTCACCGTCCTGGTGAACCGCGGCCACCTGGTCCTGGGAACCTGGCAGGGTATCTTTTTCTGCGAATTTGACGGACCCCGCACCCGCCGGGTCCATATTAAGGTGACCGCCGGCTAATGGGGCAAAGACGGAAATATTTCAGCGACGTCAAGCTCAACGACATCCCCCTGAAGGCCTACCTGCAGGGCAAGGAGCCCATCCGCGATCGCTACCTCCTCAAAGACTTCCTGGACTTTGTCCATATTAAAAAAGGACTCCTGCAGCCCTATTCCGCGACCTTTCCCGTGGTGGAGGCCCGGGAGCTCCTGCCCTCCTTTGAAAAGACTTTTTGGGAATACCCTGAACTCCCCAGCTTCAGCCTGATAGCCTTCAACCGCCCCCTCTCCTACCAGAAGGAGATTTTCCAGTTTGACCTCCTGCATACGGCCGCGGAAGGCAAAAGAAAAGGCATCCGAACGAACCTGGAGAAAATCGAGCCTCACCTGGAAAAAAAGCTGCGGACCCGATTTTCCAGTCGTTTTGCCCACCGGGACCTGACTGATTTGGGCTACTATGCGGAGCTCCTGGAGTACCTCTTGCACATGGACCGGGCCCAGGTCCTCGCCCGGGACGAGGAAGGAGTCTTCCGACTTCTCGGGGTGTATGGCTCTTTCCCCTCCGACCTGGACACCGAAATAAAAACCCTGGGCCGCCGGATGGGCAAGTTCAAGAAGCTGGAACACACCAACTATGAACGGGAGCGGATCTTCGTCTACCAGTTTCTCATGGAGCTTTACGGCTTCCCCATCGCCGCCGAGCGCCGCACTTCCGCCGCCCTCTTCGCCCGCCGCTTAAGCCGCCTCAAGGAACCATATCTCATCAAGGTGCAGGGTTCCTCCGACCGCACCATCACCAGCCTCTGCGGCTTCGAGCAAAAGAAATTTCCCCTGGTGGAAAAGGTGGCCCTCGTGGCGCTGCCCAAGGTCGTGGCCGACTCTCACCCCCACTTGGCGGACCAGGACTACTACGTGGACCGCAGACGCCGGGTCGTTCTCTTCAAGGTGACCTACCTGCAGCACAAGTACAACCCCCTGAACGTCCTGGAAGATCGGGCCCTCTCTGTCCTGAGCCAGGAAATCATTCACCCCCATCACGGCGGCCGGGAGCCTGGCATCAACATACTCAAGGACACCAGGCGCTTTTTAAAAGACCTCACCGACATTGTTCGGGGTGAGTACCTCGGCTCCATTATCTATCAGGGTTCGGATCTCATCAGCTCCCCCAAGACCCACGAAGACCGCCTCAAGTTCCTGTCGGCGTGGCTCGCCAAGAACCAGCGCCGTCTAGCCACCTACAGCCAGGATAACTTCGAAGGGGCCAAGAAGGTGCTGAACAGCTATCTTATGAACAAGGATTACAAGGAGGTCTTCGCCAAGCACCCGGCCCTGCACCGGGAGTCCCTCCGGCAGATGGCCTACCTCACCCAGGCCCACCAGCTCCAGGCCCTGGAAAGGCTCACCCAGAAGCACGCCGACCGCCGCCGCCTGGGGCCTTACCAGCGTATTGCCCAGGCGGTGACCTTCCTGGAGGATAAACGGGACGAGCTGCCCTACTTCTACCCGGCCCTGTTCCAGAAGTGCCTGAACCTGTGGGACAAGCTCATGGATTATCCCTATTTCCGGCGCCTTCGGGAGTACGACGCTCCCCCCTCCCTCCCCTACCGGCGCCGGGTCTGGCAACTGCTGATTTTGGGACAAAGGCTTGTCCAGAAGCTGATGGAACAGCACAACCAGATCGAAGAGGAAGTCGGCCGGGGCACCCCCTTCCCGTTGGTGGCCAGCTCCTCCCCCTCCCCGCCCCCGCAGACCCTGGAAAAAACCCTGGCCGAGGGCCAGGGAACACCTGAAGTGACGGCACGGGACTGATGGCCAAGCTGCCTAAAGGGGAGTGTCGGAGTGGCTCTCGAGGAAAAAAACGGCGAACACCCTTTAGGTGATGCCGGCCAATTAATCCTCCTGGGGTTGTTTCTGCTGATTTGGATGGGAGATTCGTTTTTCCTGCACTTCTCCACACCTCTGGCCCCTTCCCTGCCCCTCGCGCTTCGGCTGGGCCTCCTGGGGCTGGCCCTGGCCGTGGCCTTTTACCTGTTCAAGTCAGCCCACGTGGTCGTCAGCCACAAGGAGCGCCCCACCCACCTGGTAACCACCGGCGCCTTTCGCTATGTCAGGCACCCGTTGTATCTCGGCTGCCTGTTGTTTTACTTCGGCCTGGCGGTTGCCACCGCCTCGCTGGTGTCCCTGGCGCTGCTGGTGGGTATTTTTCTCTTCTATAATTTCATCGCCGGCTATGAGGAGAAGTTGCTGGAAGCCAAATTCGGCGAGAGCTACACAGCCTATCAGCGCCAGACCGGCAAGTGGCTGCCGAAGATTTAGTGAAATTGTATTTGGGGGGAGGGCCAGGGTTTTAAGTGGATTAAGTGTATATGGTGGCCCCATCAGCCAAAGACCCGGCAAATGGCGAATGGCAGGTAGAGAGCAAGGATCTTGCAGTGAACAATATGGGCATAGGACGTAGGGTGTAGGGTGTAGGGTGTAGGGTGTAGCCTTACGTAGGTGTAGGGCGGGAAAGCAAAGCAAATCCCGCCTTACGTAGGCGTAGGGCTGGAAAGCGAAGCGCATCCCGCCAGAGAAGCGCATCCCGCCTTTGAGAATTGGGTTAAACTAAAATCATGCCGCAATACATGCGCGCTTTTGTTCCGGGTGGCACGTTCTTTTTCACGGTTGCCTTGCTGGAACGCCATCGAAAACTCTTGACCGAACACATTGACGATCTTCGTGCTGTGTTCATGGCGGCGAGAAAACGTCGACCGTTCATTATCGAGGCCATCGTCATTTTGCCTGATCATTTGCATTGCATTTGGACGCTGCCTTTCGGCGACGCGGACTTCTCCACACGCTGGCATGATATCAAGGCGTGCTTTGCGGCACGAATTCCGGGCGGCGAGAGACTTTCAGCGCGGCGCCTGAAGAAGGGAGAACGAGGCATTTGGCAGCGACGTTTTTGGGAACACGTCATCCGCGACGAGCGTGATTATGAGCATCACCTGGATTACATCCACTACAATCCGGTAAAGCACGGTCACGTAACAAAGGTTGCGGAATGGCCTTATTCAAGCTTCCACAGGTACGTTCGACGCGGTATTTATAACCTTGAATGGACGGCAGATGATGACGTTCGGCGTCTGGAGATGGAATGAGGCGAAAGACGGGATGCGCTTCGCTTTCCCGCCCTACGGCCCTGTGAGAAGGTAAACAAAATGGACGATTTTTTATTTAAAAAATCCACGCGAAGAGATTTCCTGGGAAACACTGCCAAACTCTGTTTCCTGGCTGGGATGTCTTCAATCTTCCTTAATTGCCCTGAGACGGAAGCCTCGAGTAATGAGCCAAAGACTGAAATTGAAAAACCTGGGAAAACCGGCTCTGATTTTGAACCGGCGTATCTGAAACTTCACAAAACGGGTGAACTGAAAAAGCGGTCCGAAAAACTCTGGGCCATAATGGAAAGTTGCCGGCTCTGTCCGAGAAGATGCGGGGAAAATCGTCTTGAGAGAATGCGCGGATTCTGTCGAGCTCCTGGCGCCAGGCTTATTGTTTCGGGGTATCATGCGCACTTTGGCGAAGAAAGACCGCTGGTTGGAAAAGGCGGTTCAGGGACAATCTTTTTTTCCCATTGCAGTTTACGGTGTGTCTTTTGTCAAAACTGGACAGTCAGCCATCTTGGCAGAGGCTCTGAAACAAATATTAATGGACTTGCCGGAATGATGCTGCGGCTGCAAGAAAAAGGTTGTCACAATATTAACCTTGTTACCCCAACGCATTATTCCCCCCACATCTTTAAAGCTCTTGATGTGGCTGCCGGCCAAGGGCTGCGGCTCCCAGTGGTTTACAACACCTGTGGATGGGAGCGCCTTGAAATACTCACGCTTCTTGATGGAATCGTTGATATTTACCTCCCCGATTTCAAATACTGGGATAGTGCCATGGCGGCAAAGTTTTCTGACGGGGCAGAGAGTTATCCTGAGATTACCAGAAAGGCAATCCTTGAGATGAACCGTCAGGTTGGCGTGGCCAAATCTGCCAAACAGGGCATTATGCAACGAGGACTGATGATTCGGCATCTGGTTATGCCAAATAATACAAGCGGTTCGGAAAAAATCATGGAGTGGCTAGCAGAAAATCTGCCCAAAGATACGTATGTCAATATCATGGCACAATACACCCCGGCTCATAAAGCGTATGATTATCCGAAAATATCTAGGAGAATAACCGGCGAAGAATATCAAAAGGTTGTCCAAAGGGCAAAAGATATGGGGCTTACCAATCTTCATATTCAGGGATATTAGTGGCTGCGATGATAGATGCCTTTTGCCAGGATGTTCTATATCTTATGTACTGTTCAATGAGCCTAACCACGGCATGCAGCCGACGCCATACTGCCGCGCCTGATGCCCGGCGTTAAAAAATAACTTGCCAGACCTTGCAGTTATCACATCTTCTTGAAAACTTGCAGGGCGTAGGGCGGGAAAGCGAAGCGCATCCCGCCAGAGAAGCGCATCCCGCCAGAGAAGCGCATCCCGCCTTTGAGAATTGGGTTAAACTAAAATCATGCCGCAATACATGCGCGCTTTTGTTCCGGGTGGCACGTTCTTTTTCACGGTTGCCTTGCTGGAACGCCATCGAAAACTCTTGACCGAACACATTGACGATCTTCGTGCTGTGTTCATGGCGGCGAGAAAACGTCGACCGTTCATTATCGAGGCCATCGTCATTTTGCCTGATCATTTGCATTGCATTTGGACGCTGCCTTTCGGCGACGCGGACTTCTCCACACGCTGGCATGATATCAAGGCGTGCTTTGCGGCACGAATTCCGGGCGGCGAGAGACTTTCAGCGCGGCGCCTGAAGAAGGGAGAACGAGGCATTTGGCAGCGACGTTTTTGGGAACACGTCATCCGCGACGAGCGTGATTATGAGCGTCACCTGGATTACATCCACTACAATCCGGTAAAGCACAGTCACGTAACGAAGGTTGCGGATTGGCCTTATTCAAGCTTCCACAGGTACGTTCGACGCGGTATTTATAACCTTGAGTGGGCGGCAGATGATGATGTTCGGCGACTGGAGATGGAGTGAGGCGAAAGGCGGGATGCGCTTCGCTTTCCCGCCCTACGGCCCTATATAAAAATGCTATATCAAGCAAAATGGAGAAATTTGCCCCCTTTGACCAGAATAGGGGATGCAAGGTCGGCAAATCCTCCCTTTTCTCAAGTCACTGGTTTCCTTCTCCTTATCTGACATATATCCTAGAAGTCTAAAAATTTTCTTATTTGAATTTCGACCCAGATTATCTTAAAAAAGGTCCATAAATATGTCATGTGAAAAAGTTCCGGGAAAAAGTAGAGTCTGCTTAATTTATAATGTTCGGCGGCCTGTAGCCCGTCACCAACACTCACACGTACCGAAACTGAAGGAGAACCATGACCAGAATCCTCGTCGTACTCACATCACACAGCCAGCTCGGAGACACGGGCCGCGCCACGGGGTTTTGGCTGGAAGAGCTTGCTGCTCCCTACTACGTGTTCAAAGACGCAGGAGCAGAGCTCACACTGGCTTCCCCAAAAGGCGGGCAGCCGCCGCTCGACCCCAAGAGCGACGACCCGGACGCACAGACTGAAGCTACCCGTCGTTTCAAGGCTGACAGTGCCGCGAATCGCGAACTTGCCGCTACCGCGAGGCTGGACTCGCTTTCGGCCCGCAACTTTGATGCGGTCTTCTACCCCGGAGGACACGGTCCGCTTTGGGACCTCGTCGACAACGAAGTGTCCATTCGGCTGATCGAAGACTTCTGGGCAGGTAACAAGCCCGTATCCGCCGTGTGCCACGCTCCAATCGCTCTCGTCAATGCCAAGGACGAGAACGGTGAGCACATTGTGAAAGGACGAGAAGTGACGGGATTCACGAACTCTGAAGAGGAAGCTGTCGGCCTCACCACAGTTGTTCCTCTCCTCGTAGAGGACACGATGATTGCTCGTGGTGCCAAGTACTCGAAAGTCGGCGACTGGCAGTCCTACACGCGCCAGGACGGCAATCTCATCACCGGTCAGAACCCGGGATCATCAGAGGCGGTGGCAAAGCTCGTTCTCGCAGCGCTTGAACGGCAAAGTTGAGTATGGCTCGAGGTGCCTCAGCTTTCTGCGGTCCTTCGGCACGACATGAACCCCTCAGCAGCGCATGGGTGAGACCGGTCCGTGAGCGTAGGTGTCGTTTTGGCTGGTCCTACTGGCGTGGCGGATGGCCGCCTAACAAGGCGCTGCAACTGACGGGCTTCGCCCGCAGCTGAGCGCCAACAACGTTAAGCTGAAATCGTGAAACCTCTGCTGGTCAGAGACCAAAAAGCAACATGACCGAGTCGAGTAGCATAGGAGAATCTCCCACCACACCCTTCCAGAACTGGACATGCGTCTCTCTTTTGAAAGGCCATCTCGAACAACCTATGGAAGCCTGGCTCGATGCTACATCACTTGCCAAACCTTGCAGTTATCACATCTTCTTGAAAACTTGCAGAGATGATCCGCATATCAAAACTGGCCACCTGACATTGGGTAAGGGAGCTTAAGGGAGGGGGCAGGAGTCCTAGCACCTGGCCCTCTCCCTCAACTGAATTTTTCCTGCCCATCACTTTTCTTTGGCAATCTCTTCCAGGCTGCGACCCGTCAGGGCCGAGTCAGCCGCCTTTTTCAGAATGTCGGTTTGGGGGTCGGCGCCCTCGTCATCGGCCTTCACCAGCAGCCAGGCCTCGTCCGGAGTTTTCTTGAAGCGGGTCAAGGCATAGCCGCCCCTGAGCTTCTTTCCCTCCAGCCACACCTTGACATGCCCGTGGGGCACCGCCTCGGCCATGGGGACCGCTTGGCCCTTCTTTTCGGTGATATTCCGGTAAGTGCCAAAATCCCAGACCATGACCGGGCCGGCTCCATATTCCCCTGCCGGGATGACCCCCTCGAAGTCGGCATACTCCAGGGGATGGTCTTCCGTGGGCACGGCCAGGCGCTTGTCCTTGGGGTTTAGGGACGGTCCTTTGGGCACGGCCCAGGATTTCAGCACCCCATCCACCTCCAGACGGACGTCGTAGTGCAGGGTCCGGGCTCCGTGTTTCTGGATGACGAAGATGGGCGCCTCCGAGGCTTCCCGCTCACCGCCGGCCGGCTCCGGAGTTTGGCTGAAACGGCGCTTTTCCTGGTAGTGCTTGAGGAGATCTTTGGACTTCATCAGGGTCCTCCGCGCCGTCAGGCTCAGGCGCAGCTAAGATAAGGAGGCTGACAATATTTTTCAGAAACTCAACGAGAATTTATCTTAGAGATATTGACATCTAGAAAGAATTTTTTATATTATCTAGGATTGCTAATTTTTAAGAGAGGGGGCTGATCGCCATGCACTGCGTAAGCATCAAACCGGGAGTAGATTGTACCTTTATGACCAAGAAAGGCTGTTCGTTCAACGGCGGCAAGTGCCGCCCCGTCGTGGAGTCCTGCGATGGCTGCGACCGCATCTTGGGCGCCAATGGGGGCCGTTACTGCGGCGCCTTTCCCGACCCCACCGTCAAGTGGCGCCGGGGAACCTGCAACCTGGCCACCCACCAGAAAGGCAACGGCAGGGAGCAGGAAAAACAGAAAATTAATCCGCTCAAGGCTTCCAAACGGGCCGCACGCCGCTAAGGCGGGCATTGAACGGGCAGCGCGGCCGCCGGGCACCAGCGGCCGGCCGCGCTCATTTTCCCCACTTCCTTCCTGTTACTTCCCCAGCTTCTCCAACGCTTCCTGAATCCGGCTCACCCCCGTAGCGATGCGCTCCCGGGAGGTGGCAAAAGACAGGCGGATACAGCTGTCCTCCCCGAACTCCGCGCCGGGTACGGCCGCCACCTTGGCCTCTTCCAGCAGGTACTCCGCCAGCGCCTGGGAGTGGCTCTGCCCTTCCCGGGGTTGGAGCCGGGGGAAATAGGCCGAAAAATTCGGGAAGATGTAAAAGGCCCCCCCCGGCTTGGGGGAAGTCGCCCCCGGAATGGCCATAACCCTCTGGTAGATATCATCCCGCCGCCAGGTGAATTCCGCCACCATCTCGGCCACCGTGTCCTGAGGACCGTTCAGGGCCTCCACCGTGGCCTTCTGCGCGATGGAGTTGGGGTTGCTGGTGCTCTGGCTCTGCAGGTTGATGGCCGCCTGAATGGCTTCCTGCGGACCTGCACAGTAGCCGATGCGCCAGCCGGTCATGGCGTAGGCCTTGGAAGGACCGTTCAAGACGAAGGTGCGGGCCTTGAGCTCGGGTGACAGCATGGCCAGGTCCACGAAAGAATCGCCGTCAAACAGGATACGGTCGTAGATGTCGTCCGACACCACAATGAGGTTGTGGGCCAGCACCACCTCGGCCAGGTCTTCCAACTCTCTCCTGGTGTACACCATGCCGGTGGGATTGGAGGGACTGTTCAGGATGAGACCCTTGGTCCGGGGGGTGAGGCGCTCCCGCAATTCTCGGGCCGTAAGCTTGAAGCCGTTTTCCTCCTTGGCGGGAATGATCACCGGCGTGGCTTCGGCCAGCATGAGCATGGGGGGATAGGACACCCAGAAGGGCCCCGGCACCACCACTTCGTCCCCCAGATCGAAGATGACCTGGAAAAGGTTGTACAGGGCGTGTTTGCCGCCGCAGGAAACCATGATTTGCCCGGGTTCGTAGCTGAGGCCATAGTTCTCCTGGAAACTCTTGATGATGGCCTCCTTGAGGTCCGGGATGCCCCCCACCGGCGTGTAGCGGGTGAAGCCCTCCCGGATGGCCCGGATGGCCGCCTCCCGGATGTTGTCCGGGGTCTCGAAGTCAGGCTCCCCTACGCCGAAATTTACCACGTCCACGCCCTCGGCCTTGAGCTGGTTGGCCTTGGCATTCAAAGCCAGGGTGGCCGAAGGCGGAATCTGCCGAATGCGCCTCGCTAACTCCAAGGTTTGGTCACTCCTTTGCTGAGATGGTTATGTGGGGGGAGGGCCAGGGAGCAAGCCCCTTAGCCCCCTCCCCCGCACTTCCCGCCACCCCAAGAGTGGCGGGGTGATAATGGTTTTGATAAATATCGGAGAATATGGTAGTTGTCAACTGCGGGAGGGACCGTGGAACGGACTGTGGCCATTCTTAGCAAGCAGCACAAGCAGGCGGCCTGGGAAGCGGGCCAGGCCTTGCAGGAGTGGTTCGCCGCCCGGGGGGTCAAAGGGGTCCATATGGAGAACGAACCCGAACCCCACGCACAGCCTCTCCCCCCGAGACTAGACTTCATCGTGGTCATGGGCGGCGACGGCACCCTTCTGAGCGTGGCCCGGCATTACGCCCTGCTCGGCGTCCCCATCCTCGGGGTGAACGTGGGGGGCCTGGGCTTTCTCACGGAAGTTTCCTTGGACGAACTCTTTCCCTCCATGGAGCAGATCCTGGTGGGGAAATTCGAGGTGGAAGAGCGCATGATGCTCACCGCCCGCCTCTGGCGCCAGGGAGAGGTCTTTTGGGAGGAGCTCGTCCTCAACGACGCAGTGATCAACAAGGGAGCTCTGGCCCGTATCGTGGAGCTCACCACCTGGATCGACGGGGAGTACCTCACTACCTACCGGGCCGACGGCCTCATCGTCTCCACCCCTACGGGCTCCACAGCTTACACCATGTCCGCCGGGGGGCCCATTGCCTACCCTACCCTGCGCCACATTATCCTGCTCCCCATCTGTCCCTTTACTCTGAGCAACCGTCCCATTATCCTGCCGGACACCGTGAGTGTGGCTGTCACCTTCGAGGAAAAGGTCCAGGACGCTTACCTCACCATTGACGGCCAGGTGGGCCAGGCCTTGCAACCGGAGGACCGGGTGGAGATCAGCGTGGCGCCCCACAACCTGAAGCTCATCTTGTCCCCCCACCGCAGCTACTTCGAAATCCTGCGCACCAAGCTGGGCTGGGGAGAGCCTGGTGGCCACCACCCGAGCTGTCGGGGAGAACCCCCGGATAACTATAATTAATCGAGACAAATCCTCATAATTTAGCAGCACTATAGCCTTAAACCAGCCATGACTGAACCCATTAACGAACTCCCCATCTGGCGCCACCGCCAGGGGCGCGTCCAGGAAGCCCCGGACCAGGTAGTGGTGGAAGAGCCCCTGGAAATCCGCCTGGCCGGCGAGCCCTTCCAAGTGCTCATGCGTCTCCCCGGCCTGGAAAAGGAACTGGCCCTGGGCTTTTTGTTTACCGAAGGCATTGTCCGGGACCTGGCCGAGGTCATCACTATTCACTTTTGCGGCACTGCCACCGACCCGCTTCTCCCCCCCAACGTGGTGGACGTCATGCTCACCGAGGCCGCCATGGCGCGCCGGGGCCGCCGCCATCTCGAGGTAGCCTACTCCTCTTGCGGGCTGTGCGCCAAGGAGGCGGTGGACGAAATCTGCCGGAAGGTGTCCCCGGTGGCCAGCACCCTCAGCCTCACCCCCGAGGAGCTCCTGGCCCTCATGGCCCGCCTGCCCGAGGTGCAGGCCGTCTTTCAGGCTACGGGGGGAACCCACGCCGTGGCCCTGGCCAGCCCCGACGGCAGTGTGTTTTTGAGCGCCGAGGACGTGGGCCGCCACAACGCCATGGATAAAGTCATCGGCCAGGCCCTTTTTGAGCGGCGGGACTTCGGGAGCCTCGTGGCCCTCTTGAGCGGCCGCATCAGCTTCGAGATGGCCCTGAAGTCCATACGGGCCGGCCTCCCCCTCCTGGCCGCGGTCTCCGCCCCCACCACCATGGCCATTGAACTGGCCCGGGAACTGAACCTCACCCTGGCGGGCTTCGCCAGGGGGCACTCCCTGAATATCTATACCCACCCTCAGCGTCTGGGAGTGGAGTAGAAGTGATGTGGGGGAGGGGGCTAAGGGCCAATGGCCCTTACCCCCTC
>CBFDAH010000042.1:0-18318 GCA_965602785.1 uncultured Syntrophobacterales bacterium | reverse complement strand
AAGGGGGTGCGGGAGTGGGTCCGGGCCAGGGAATGAAAATGGATATCATTGGCCGAGGGGGGTTAAGCAATTGTGGGGGCCGACCCATGTGTCGGCCCAATATACCGGGCAGGTAAATGGATCTGCCTTTACAGAAGTCCTCGCTCAGGCGCCGGCGAGGGCGCCTACGCTCCATTTTTTTAAAATTGGCATGAAAGATATTCGGCGGCAGTTGGGGGATGCGGGAGAAGACCTGGCTGCCAAGGCCCTGAAAAAACAGGGCTACAAAATTCTGGAGCGCAACTACCGGACCCCCTTGGGGGAGGTGGACATAATCGCCCGGCATCGGGGGGTGCTGGTGTTCATCGAGGTGAAGACCCGCACCAGCGCTCGATTCGGTGCGGCCCAGGAGGCGGTGCACCCGGGGAAGCAGGCGCGGCTTAGAAAGTTGGCGGATTATTACTTGAAAAAGAAGCGTTTGGGAGAAGTGGCAGTGCGGTTTGATGTGGTGGGGATTCTGTGGCAGGAAGAGAAGCCGCAGATTGAGGTTATTCAGGATGCTTTTGGAATTTGATCAAGCCCCCAAAGCAAGCAACTTTTCCAGAAAATATGCTACGTAAGTTGCGGTTAGAGGCATTATAAAAAGAGAGATTCTTCGCTTCGCTCAGAATGACAATAAATGGGCAATTATTTTCTAAAAACAAAGAATCTGTATTTAATTTAGTAAAAAAAACATTGTCACCCTGAGCCGTAGGCGAAGGGTCTCTCTTTAAATTATGAGAGAATATTATGTTTATATAATGACAAATAAGTCAAGAACACTATATGTGGGAGTTACAAGCAATTTATTGAGAAGGATTTTCGAGCATAAGAATCATCTAATTGAAGGATTTACAGAGAAGTATAACATTAATAAGTTGGTGTACTATGAAATGACGAATGATATAATAGAGGCCATTTCAAGAGAAAAGCAGATAAAAGGGTGGTTACGCCAGAAGAAAATTGACCTTATTCAATCAATGAATCCAACCTGGCGGGATCTGAGCGAAGATTGGTAGGGAAATTCTTTACCAGCTGCGGCGGCTCAGAATGAAAATAATGAGGAGCCACGAGATAAAAATAGGGGTCTCTTCTCGTCCCCAAGCTCCGGCTCGGGGGCGCATATGGGGGCTAAGCTCCGCTTGGCAAAAGTCAGAAATAGGATTAGAGGATTTTGAGCAAAGCAGAGCTTTGCGTCTTAACGGGTTCCCAAGCTGGAGCTTGGGAACCAGAATAGAAAACTAAGACTTTTGACTTATCCAGAAATGGCCACACTCTCCATCGTCGCCACGCCCATCGGCAATCTGGAGGATATTACGCTTCGGGCCCTTCGGGTGCTGAAGGAGGCGGACCTTATTGCCGCGGAGGACACCCGGCGCACCCGGAAGTTGTTGAGTCATTACCAGATCAAGACGCCGCTGATCAGCTACCACGCCCACAACCAGGCCAGCCGGGGGCCGGAGTTGATTGAGAAACTCAAGGGGGGCCAAAGGGTCGCCCTGGTGAGCGACGCGGGGACGCCGGGCTTCTCCGATCCAGGGGTGGCCCTGGTGGCCCTGGCCTGGGACGCGGGCCTCAAGGTGGAGGCGGTGCCGGGATCGGCCGCAGGGGTGGCGGCTTTGTCCATGAGCGGCTTTCCCGGGGACATCACCTTCCTGGGGTTTCCCCCCCGCAGGGCCGGGAAGCGGCGGGATTTTTTTGAGACACTGGCCCCAGAGAAGCGGGTCCTGATCTTCTACGAGTCGCCCCAGCGCCTCACGGCCACCCTGGGGGAGATGGCCGAGCATTTCAGCGATCGTCAGGTGCTGGTGGTGCGGGAGCTCACCAAGATGTACGAGGAGGCCTGGCGGGGGCCGGTGGCGGAGGTGGCGGCTCAGATTGCGGGCCGGGAGATCAAGGGGGAATGCACCCTGGTCCTTTCCTGTCCCGAGGGGCCCCGGGAGGAAGACCTTGACCTGGCCGGGATGTTGCTTGAGGCCGCGGAGCAGACCAGCCTCACCGGCCGGCGGCTGACGGAATTCGTGGCGGCCCAGCAAAAAATCTCCAAGCGGCGGGTGTACCAAACCTATCTGGAGCTGAAGGGGCAGCAGCGCCTGCCGTAAAGGGGTTGGCAACAGGTGTTCGGGCGCCGCGGGCACAGCCGTAAGACATGCAAAGGTATGCCCCCCTCACCCCCGCCCTCTCCCCCCAGTGGGGGGAGAGGGGATATCTGCTGAGGAAATTTTCACAAGAAATTTTACTGGAGGGCCGGGGGAACAAGGCAAAATCCCCTCTGACCCGAGTAGTGTCCGGCAGGGATTTTGCAAAAAACGGCCCAGGCTTACCTGTAAAAATGGTGCTGCAGGCTTTAGCCTTAGCCGGCACAGGTTGAAAACCTGTGCCACCAGAGTCTTCCCTAATCGGAGGAAAGCCTCTCAGCATGAAGGGATTTGATATCCAGAGGCAGGTGGCGGGTAGAGACCGCTCTCCGAAAAAACCAGGGAATCAGGCATTCCTGGCACATATTTTACCTTTGCCGTTATTGAAGGGAATTTTCATCCCGGACACTCCTGGCCCCAAGGATAGGAAAGAAAATTATCAGCCGTGGGACTGGCAATCTCTTCTCACCTTCAGGTTATATGGTAAGATGAGAATGTCGCCAAAGCGGCTTTACAGCAGGGGCCAGAAGTAGTGGGTGGTGAACAGCCAAAAGCAAAAGTTATCGAGAGCTTACCCATAATTCTGGCAACAAATCACTGGCCACTGATAACTGAGTAAAGAGGTTCGGGGAGAGGGCAGCGGCCTTCGGCTTTTGGCCCCCTTTCCCCAGGACTCAGTGCCACAGTCTCAAAATGATGGGAAAAAAAGAGGCGCCGGTGGTGGAGCAGGAGCTCTGGTTGGAAAACCGCCTGGGGCTGCACGCCCGGCCGGCCATGAAAATCACCCGCCTGGCCCAGCAGTTCGAGTCCCAGTTAGTTCTGGAAAAAGACGGGCTCCAGGCTGACGCCCGGGACTTGCTGGCTATCCTCACCCTGGACTGCCCCCAGGGCACCAGGTTGGTGGTCCGGGCCACCGGTCCCGACGCCCCGGAGGCGACGCTGGCCGTGAGCCGCCTCTTTGCCCGGAAGTTTGGCGAACCATGACGGCAGAAAACTTCATCCTCCAAGGCATTCCGGCTTCCCCCGGCATCGTCGTGGGCCGGGCCTATTTGTTGAGCGACCGGGGTGAAATCCGGAGGCGTTTTCGTCTGCTGTTCACCGAAGAGGAGACAGCTGCGGAAGTGGCCCGGTTCCAGGCTGCCCTGGATCAAGTCCACGCGGACCTGACCCGTCTGCAGAGGGAAATTGCCGCAGAATTTCCCGAACATGCCCATTTTCTCGAGCTTCAACTCCTCATCCTCAAGGACCAGATGCTCCATGACGAGACCTTTCGGCTCATCCGGGAAAACCGCCTCAACGCCGAGTGGGCTCTCCATCAATCTTTCGAGAAAGTCAAAGAAGTGTTCGGCCTGGTAGATGACCCCTACATCAAGGGCCGCCTGGCAGACGTGGAGTCGGTCTACCGTCGCCTCATGGGGAACCTTATTGGTAAGTCCAGCTCACGTATTTTCGACTCTCCAGAACCCATTATCGTGGTGGCCCGGGACCTCTCCCCCGCGGAAACCACTCAGATGACTAACTCCCAGGTCCTGGGATTTATCACCGAGCGGGGCGGTAAGACTTCCCACACCGCCATCATGGCCCAAGCCCTGGAAATCCCGGCAGTGGTGGGCCTGGATAATGCCACCTGGGAGATCAACCCTGGGGACGAACTGATCATCGATGGTCTGCAGGGGCGGGTGATTCTGAATCCCAACGCGGATGAACTGGAGAAATATCGCCAGAAAAAGTTGGAATTCGAGGCCTTCAAGGCGGAGGTGGCACAGTTCTGCACTTTTTCGGCATATACCCTGGACGACCAATTAACCGAGATTCTGGCCAACATTGAACTTCCGGAAGAGGTGCAATTTGCCCTGAAGTCCGGGGCTGACGGAGTGGGCCTGTACCGCACCGAGTTTCTCTATCTCAGGCTGCGCCACCTGCCCACCGAGGAGGAGCTCTACCAGGACTATAAAAAAGTGGTGGAGGCCATGCATCCCCGCCCGGTAACCATCCGCACCCTGGACGTCGGGGGTGATAAATTCCTCTCCCACCTGGAATACCCCCAGGAGATGAATCCGGCCCTGGGGCTCCGGGCCATCCGCTTTTGCCTGAAGGAATTGGACATCTTCCGGATTCAGCTCAGGGCCATTTTGCGGGCCTCGGCCCACGGCCCGGTGCGGATCATGTTTCCCCTCGTCTCCAGCATTCAGGAGATGCGGGAGGCCCGGCGCCTCCTCCAGGAAGTCCAGGAGGAACTTCGGAGCCAAGGCCATCTTTTTGATCCCCGGCTGCCGGTGGGGGCCATGATCGAAGTTCCGGCCGCGGTGACCCTGGCTTCACTGTTGGCCAAGGAGGCGGACTTTTTCAGCATCGGCACGAATGATCTCATCCAGTACGCCCTGGCCATCGACCGGGGCAACAAGCAGGTAGCCGGCCTCTACCAGCCTTTGCACCCGGCAGTGCTGCGTATGATCCTCCAGGTGGTGGAAGCCGGTCAGGAAGTAAATATACCGGTGGCCGTGTGCGGCGAGATGGCCGGTGAGCCTCTTTACGTCCCTATCCTGCTGGGTCTGGGAGTAAAAGAGCTCTCCATGAATCATATGTCCATTCCATTGGTAAAAAGGGTCATCCGTCTGATAAACTATAACGAGGCAAAAGAGATGGCCCGCCAGGTCCTGGACATGGCGACCGTGGTAGAGGTCAACAGTTTTGCCGTTCAGGAGATGGGCCATCGTTTTCCGGAAATCTTTCGGTTCGGCCCGGCTCTGGCAGGCAACTCTTCATCATGACACCCGAAAGAATCAAACTCGTTTGCCGCAATCGTAAGGCTTACTTCGAGTACACCATAGACGACCTCTACGAGGCCGGGTTGGTGCTCAAGGGCACTGAAGTGAAGTCCCTGAGGCTGGGGAAGGCCAACATTGAAGATGCCTACGCCCGCTTCCGGAACGGGGAGATCTATTTGCTCAACGCCCACATCAGCCCCTACCCCCATGCCGCCGGGGAAAACCACGAACCCACCAGGCCCCGCAAACTGCTGCTGCACCGTCGGGAAATGAAGCGACTCCTGGGGAAACTAGTAGAGCGGGGCTATACTCTGGTCCCCCTCAAACTCTATTTCAAAAACGAATACGCTAAAGTGGAACTGGGGCTGGGTAAAGGGAAAAAGAAAGTCGACAAGCGGGAAACCATCCGCCGCCGAGAAGAACAACGGGAACTGGAACGAGCCCGCAAACGACGACATTAAAAAAGTATTGAGGAGAGGGCCGGGGGAGCGCAACTCCCCCTCCCTCCCCCCACATCAACAGGAACCCACATGGATTTTTTTGAGCGGATTGCTGAGAATCGCATCTTAGAGGCTTTGGAGGCGGGTCTCTTTAATAATTTGCCGGGGAGGGGCAAGCCCCTGCCTTTGGAGGATGACAGCCACATCCCGCCTGAGTTGCGCATGGCCTATAAAATCATGAAGAATGCGGATTGTCTGCCGCCGGAGTTGGAGGTGCGCAGAGAGATCGTGCAGCTGCAGGACCTGGTGGCGTCTCTGCCGGACGAGGCCGAGAAGTTGAAGCAGATGCGCCGCCTCAACTTCTTGGTCATGAAGCTGGGGGTGATCCGCCAGACGTCCCTCCTCTTGGAGGAGCACGACCTGTATACCCCGAAAATCCTGGAACGCTTGGAGTCGCGGGGTGAGGCCGGTTGAACCAAGAAGTCACATCCTGCCTTTATTGCCATGAGTTCGGTGGCAGATAACATTTTATGAAACTTCGTTTTGACCACCCAGCTTGGCGTCGGCTGGCGCCGGTTCTGGCCCGTGGCATCGTCCATCTAGTTTTGAGAACTTCAAAATGGACTTTGCACCTCCACCCGGAAAGCGAGTATTTTTTTGGGCCAACCGAGGCCCCGGTCATTTTTAGCAGCTGGCATTGCCACTTGTTAAATTGTGTATATGCCGCGGAGGTGTTCTACCTGAACAAGCCTCCCATCGTGCTCATGGCCAGCCCCAGCCGGGACGGAGAATTCATAGCTGATGTGACCCGGGGGCTGGGGTATCTTGTTTGCCCAGGCTCTCGACGTAAGGGGGGCTTCAAGGCCCTGCAAAATATGGCGGCTTTGGTCCGGCAGGGCCATTCCGCCGGTGTAGTGGCGGACGGCTCCCGAGGCCCGGCCCACCAGGTTCAAAAAGGGTTGCTCTACCTGGCCCGGGAAAGTCAAGCCCCTATTCTTCCTCTGGCAGCGGCCAGCAGCCGCAAGATCACCCTGAACACATGGGATCGCTTTGAGGTGCCTTTGCCCTTTGGCCAGAACGCCATCCTGATAGGTGCGCCTGTGAGGATCAGCCCCCAGGACCGGGGAGCCGCCTTGGAGGCACGGCGCCAGGACCTGGAAACCCGCCTGAATCGCCTCTTCCAACACAGCCAGAATTTTTTCTCAAAACACTAAACTTTTTTGTCTAAATGGTCGAAAAAAAACAAAAACCGATTGCTTAGCGTCGGTGATGTGTTACATTTTAAATAAAGAATTAGGAAAATAATTTTGACCATGCGCTTCGAAGACTTAGACTCAAAAACCCTGGATCAAATCGCCCCTGAGGAGGTCAATACCCGGGCCCGGGAGCTGATCCAGAACCAACAGGTGCAATTCAGCTTCCGTTTGGCGGACCGCCTCCAGGCAGTGGTATACGATGAGGAACCATGTTTGGTGGAGGCGCGGATCAGGGACGACCAGCTTTCCTGTTTGTGCCCGTGCAAACAGGAAGAAGAAGGGCAAATATGTTCCCATGCGCTGGCCTTGCTCTGGGCCTGGGTGACCGAGCCCGAAAAATTCCTGAACCGCAGTGACCTGAACGATCGTTTGAAGAAATATTCCAAAAAGGACTTGCTGGACATCATCCTGGATTTGGCTGACCGGGTCCCGGAAGTGCGGGGCGTTTTGAAGGAGGAAGAGCAGGGACTGGAGGAAATTCTCGAATCCATCGACCACATTGTGGAAGAAGTGGTGGACGATTCCATGAACCCGGACCGGGCTGAGAGCCATTTCCGCCGGGCCCAAGGTTGGGCCGACCGCCTGGCCCAGGGTGGCCGTTTGGCCGAGGCCCGCTCCATCTATTTCTACCTGTTGGACAATATTCTGGGGCTGGAAGAGCGCCTGGAGAAAGCCCCCCTCTTTTCCCAGACCTTGAAAGAGGACTTGTTCGAGGAATACTGCCAGTTCATCCACGAAGACCGTCAGTTGGAGCGGGAGCTGGTCCAGCAAGAGCTGGAGCAGCTGGAGAGCCACGGGGCGGTCTCCCGGGGGGAATTGGACCTCTCTGAAGTGAAACAGGAGCTCCTGCAAGCCTCCTGATTAAGGCGGCGGTGCAGTTCAGACGACCTTGTCGGGCCCATCCCCTGTTAGGGGGGTGGGCTTTTTGTTTTCCAGCTGGGCTAAGCCCAGGGCGGAAGGCGTCAGGAAGGTCTTCTGGTAAATGTGCAGGAGGGACAGGAGAAAGGAGAGGATGAGGGGGCCCAGAATGAACCCGATCATGCCGAAGTAAGAAATGCCTCCCAGAATGCTGAGGAGGACAAAGATGGTGGGGGTGGCGCGAGCGCCCCGCATAAGCATGGGTTTCACTAGGTTATCGACACCGCCGATGACCAGCACGCAGAAGAACAACAGCCCCAGGGCCTTGGCCACGGCGCCGTGGAGGAAAAGGTAAATCACCGCGGGGACCCAAATGATGGCCGCGCCCACCACCGGCAGAACACTGGCCGGGACCATCACCGTCCCCCAAAAGGCGGCTTGCGGCACTCCGAAAAGGAAAAACCCCAATCCCCCCAAGGTCCCCTGAATGAAGGCTACCACCACGGTTCCCCAGAGGGTGGCCTTGATGGTGGCTTCCATTTCCCCGAGAATCATGTTGTTGTGGGCCTCATCCAGGGGCGAGAGCTTTTTGATTTCGGCGATGAAGTCATCCCCCTGCAAGAACATGAAAAAAGCCACGAAAAGAACCAGGGCGAGATCAAAGAGAAAATTGGTGAAGCCCTTCAATAGCCCTATGGCATTTTCATAAATAAAGACGCTGGCGTTGGTGAGGATAGACTTGATGATGCCTTCGAACTTAATCTGTTCGGGGGGGAGGGGCAGTTTCAAATGGATTAAATAATTTTTAATGTATTCTACCTTGGAGTTCACCCACTGCCAAAATTTGCCGCTCTGCAGTCCATCGGTTACCAAGCTGGTGGAGAAATCCAGGGCTTGATTGGCGATGATGCTCACCAGGGTGAAAAGGGGAATGAGAATAATCAGAGCCAGAATCAGGCAGGTGAGGGCGGAAGCCAGGACCCGTATGCCGAAGAGCAGCCGGGTGAGGGCGTAAAAGAGGGGCCTGGCGGTGAAAAAGAGCACCAGGGCCAGGAAGATGGCGATGAGATAGGGTTTGATGATTTCGTAGGAATAGTAGAGGACCAGGAGGGTGATGGCGCCGAAAAACAGCCGGGCGAATTGCGTGGGGAAGGCGCCCCCCGGCTCTGGGGGCGGGGGGCCGGGCTCCCCGGGGGTCGCAGGGCCCTCGGGTCCCGGTGGGGTCTGGTTACTGGGCTCTTGCGGCTCTCCGGCCCTGGTCATCTTTTCCCCTGATAAGGCGGTGCCTCAAATTTCTCTAGGCGCCAAAACTCGGGACCCGGGAAGGGGTGAAGAGATGAGGTGGGGGAGGGGGCTTGGAAGGGAGACGGGACTGGCGGTCCCTGGTCATCCCCTCGGATCGCTCACCCACTCCACTCCACCAGCGCCGCCCCCCAGGTGACGCCTGCTCCAAAACTGCACAGGAACACCTTGTCCCCAGGCTTAATGCAGCCTTCCTCCTGGGCCTCGTGGAGGGCAATGGGCACGGAAGCCGCCGAGGTATTGCCATAGCGGTTAACGTTGACGTAGAGCTTCTCCATGGGCACCTTGGCGAAGCGGGCCGCGGCCTCGAGGATGCGGTTGTTGGCCTGGTGAATGATGAGGTAGTCCAACTCCTCCCGGTCGATGTTGGCCATCTCCATAATGCGGTGCAAGGAGGCCTTTACAGCTTTCACGGCGAACTTGAAGATCTCCGGGCCGTCCATCCGGAGGAAGTGCCGGGAGGTGGTATCGGTGAAGGGCAGAAATGGGCTCACTTCGGCGTTGAACTCGGTTTCGCATACGAGTTTCATGTTGTGGCTGGAACTCACAAAGGAATGCAGGATACCGCCCTGTTCCACCGGCCCCACCACCACGGCGCCGGCCCCGTCCCCGAAGAGGACGCAAGTGGTCCGGTCCGTCCAATCAATATACCGGGAGCTGGTGTCGCTGCCGATGACCAGGGCGTATTTGCCTTCCGGAGCCACTAGCCTTTCCGCCACATAGAGGGCGTAATTGAAGCCGGTGCAGCCCGCCTGCAGGTCAAAGGCGGCCAGTACCCCGTTGACGCCTAAAGCCTCCTGGACCTGGATGGCACAGGCGGGAAAAATTTGGGGTGGGGTGTTGGTGGCCAGAATGATGTAGCTCAGGTCCTGAGGGCTGAGACCGGAGGTGGCCAGGGCCTGGCGGCCGGCGGCCACCGCCATGGTGACGGTACTCTCTTCCGGAGAGGCAATGCGGCGCTCGGCAATGCCGGTGCGCTCCAGGATCCAATCGACATCAGTGGCTACCAGCTTTTCCAGGTCCTGATTGGTAAGGACCCGCTCCGGCACGTAGCTCCCGGTGCCCAGGATACCGATTTTCCTCGCGGCCACGCCTTTACTCCCCTTTGCCGAGTATTCCCTTTTATACCCCAGGGCCGGGGAAAAGGCAATGAGATGCGTGCCATCTAGCTCAATATCTTACGAATTAAGTAAACTCCTAACGTCCCTTACCTTATGGCTGGGGCGACGCCATGCTTGGGAAATTTGGCGGTTTGGGTAGAGGGTGCCATTGGTGCTTCAGTTAACTCATACAACATTTTTCCATGCCAAGGTGGGGCGGTGGGGAGCACGGCCCAGGGACGTCTAGTCGCAAGGCAGTAAAGCTCTCCCTTGAAAGACTAAACATTTGTTTAGTATTTATTCGCAAATCTTGTATAATGTTTTTACAAAAACCTTGAGAAAATATTAACATAACTTTTTGCTTGACACCCAAGATATAGTGCTTTACGATAGATTGCAATACAACATATTGTTTTTAATGGCTTTTTCAGCAACTATCCGAAATTCCGGAAAAAGGAGCGTTGTATGTCCCTCCAGGCGGAAGTGAGAGAGGTCACAGGCGACCTTATCTTGAGCGATAACGCCGTAGTGGTCCTCAAGCGCCGCTACCTCAAGAAAGATGAGCAGGGCGAGCCCACCGAGGCCGCGCCCGACATGTTCCACCGGGTGGCCGAAACCATCGCCCAGGTGGACCGGCGGTATGACCCTGGGGCGGACGTGGCCGCCACCACGCGCAAATTTTATGACATGATGGCGGGCCTGGCTTTTATCCCCAACTCTCCCACCTTGATGAACGCCGGCCGGGAGCTGGGCCAGCTCTCCGCCTGCTTCGTGCTGCCGGTGGAGGACAGTATCGACAGCATCTTCGACGCCATCAAGCACACCGCGCTGATCCACAAATCGGGGGGCGGCACGGGGTTTTCCTTCTCCCGCATCCGCCCGGAAAATGATCCGGTGCTCTCCACCAAGGGTGTGGCCTCGGGGCCCATTTCCTTCATGAACATCTTTGATGTGGCCACCGAGACCATCAAGCAGGGGGGCACCCGCCGGGGGGCCAACATGGGGCTCTTGCGCGTGGATCATCCGGACATCCAGAAGTTCATCACCTGCAAGAACGACACAAAAAAGCTCACTAACTTCAACATTTCCGTGGGCCTGACGGACGCCTTCATGGAGGCAGTGCGGGACGACCAGCCTTTTCCCCTGCTCAACCCCCGCACCGGGCGAGAGATGGGCCGGGTCAGGGCCGCAGAGCTCTTTGACCTCATCGTCAAAAGCGCCTGGGCCACCGGCGAACCGGGGGTCATTTTCCTGGACGCCATCAATCAGGGCAATCCCCTGTCGCATCTGGGGGACATCGAGGCCACCAACCCCTGCGGCGAGCAGCCGCTCTTGCCCTATGAGTCCTGCAACCTGGGGTCCCTGAACCTGGCCCAGGTGGCGGAGGACGGCAGCATCAATTACCGGGCCCTCAAGGAGCTTGTGCACAACTCAGTGCACTTCCTGGACAACGTCATTGACGCCAACAACTTCCCCCTCGATATTATTGCGGAAAAAACCAGGGACAACCGCAAGGTGGGGTTGGGGGTCATGGGCTTTGCGGACCTGCTCCTGCAGCTCAGCATTCGCTACAACTCCGAAGAAGCGGTGCAGGTGGCCGAGGAGGTCATGGCCTTCATCAACAAGGAGGCCCGGGCCGCTTCTAACGCCCTGGCCGAAAGCCGGGGGAACTTCCCCGCCTTTCCGGGGAGCTGCTATGACGGCAACGGCACGGGGCGCATGCGCAACGCCACCGTCACCACCATCGCGCCCACGGGCACCATCAGCATTATCGCCGGGGCCTCGAGCGGCATCGAGCCCCTCTTCGCGGTGTCCTACGTCCGCCGGGTGCTGGAGGGCACCGAACTGGTGGAGGTGCACCCCTATTTCGAGGAGCTGGCCCGGCGCCGGGGCTTTTATTCCCCGGAGCTCATGCGGGCCGTGGCCCAGACAGGCTCCATCCGGGACTTCAAGGAAATCCCCAAGGACATCCGCCGCCTCTTCGTCACCGCCCACGAAGTCTCCCCCATCTGGCACATCAAGATCCAGGCGGCTTTTCAGAAGCACACGGACAACGCGGTGAGCAAGACCGTGAACTTTCCCCATCAGGCCACGCCGGAGGACGTGCGCCAGGTTTACCACATGGCCCATGAGCAGGGCCTCAAGGGGGTCACCATCTATCGGGACGGCAGCCGGGAAGACCAGGTGCTGAGCTTCGGGGAACAGCAGAAGACCCCAGACTTTCAGTACATCACCCCCCGGCCCCGGCCGGTCCGGACCAACGGGGTTACCGAGCTCATCAGCACGGGTTGCGGCAAGCTCTACGTCACGGTGAACAGCGACGAAGTGGGCTTCTGCGAGGTTTTTGCCCAGATGGGCAAGACCGGGGGCTGCGCCTCCAGCCAAATCGAGTCCACCGGTCGCCTCATTTCGCTGGCGCTCCGCTCCGGGATCAAGATGGATTCCATCATGAAGCAGATCACCGGCATCCGTTGCCCCCACTCCATCTGGCAGAACGGTAAACAGGTGCTGTCCTGCCCGGACGCCATCGCCAAGGTGCTCTCCCAGGTGGGGGAGACCACCCTCCCCACCCTGGCCGCGGCCATGGGGGCCTGCCCGGACTGCGGCGGCGCGGTGGAACACGAAGGCGGCTGCCTGGTCTGCCGGGCCTGCGGCTTTTCGAAGTGTAATTGATGAATTTTTGGGGAAGGGGGCCAGGGACAAAAGCCCCTGCCCCCTTCCCCAAACCCCATCCCCCAACCCCATAAAAGGGGGCGACCCGTTGGGTCGCCCGAGAGATGATCTCGTTCCCAAGCTCCTGCTTGGGAACGCACTTAGGCGCCAAGCTCCGCTTGGCCAAAGGATTGTTACCCTTGGGTTTGCCGGGTTTTTGGCATAGCCGAGCTTTGCACCCCAAACGGGTTCCCCAGCAGGAGCTTGGGAACCAGAAAACAAGTCGGGGAAAAAAATCACCCTCTCCCACTTCCTCCTAACCCCCGGAAGACCGGTAGACCGGGCTTCCAGCCCGGTCAGGCACAGGCATGATGCCCGTGCTTCCGTCTTTCCTTATCACGACCAGGGTGGGCAGCACCCACCAGAGAAGAAACCTGGAGGAGCCCATGAAAGTCACCTACGACCCCGAAGTGGACGTGCTGCACATTGTCCTGAGTAATGCCGCCATTCAAGAAACCGACGAGGGCAAGCCAGGAGTCATCATCGACTACGACAAGGACGGCAATCTCATAGGGTTGGAGATCCTGGAGGCTTCCATGCGCGTCGAGAATCCCCGCGCCCTGGAATATGCCGTCATGGCTTGAGGGCAGACGTCCCCTCCTCCTCCCCCTGAACAATTAGTTTCCCAACTTGCGCTAACCGAGGATTTTCGGTAGGCTAAACAAGACACCACCACACTTTTGCAGGGGCGCAACCAGGTGAACGTCTGCAGGAAGCGATACGTAGTTCTGCCCCTGCCTCTTGGTCATTTTTCAAGACAGCATTGACGAAGGGAGGTTGCTCCTGTGAATGGATTCAGGTTTATCTTACTGGCCGCCCTCATCATGGCCCTGGGCTGCGGCGGGGGTACCACCACCACCACCAGGTCTACGGCCCCAAGGGCTCCAGGTTCGGATTTTTCTCAGTTGTGCAGGGCCGTCGGCGCGGAAGGGGGCAAGATGTCCCGGGAGCAGTTCCTGGCCAAGTCCAAAGATAAACAGGCCGCGGCCAAGCTTTTTGACGCCTGTGACGCCAACCGGGATAAGATGATCACCGAGGAAGAGGCCAGGCAGGGGAACATTGAAGGCATGAAGCGCCAGGCCATACGCCTGACCAGCCCCGGTAGCCCCTAACCTGAGACGCAGTATCTGCTTGATAACTACCCCTGTTCCGAGGTAGGGGGCGGCCCGAAAATCCGCCCGCAAACGGCCATATCTCACCAGGAAGGGAAGGAAGATGCCACGCAAGCTGATCTTGGCGGTGGGAACTTTGCTGGTTTTGCTGTTGGCCTGCGGCGTCGAAGGCCAGCCCCCGGCAGCCACTCCCAAGACCTTCGAGGCCCAGGATTTCAGCAGGCTCAAGGGCATGGAGGGCTTCAGCAACCAGGCCCTGGACCTGCACTTCGCCCTCTATCAGGGCTATGTCAAGAACACCAACCGGCTCCTGGAGGAACTGCAAAAACTGGCTGCCCAGAAACAGCTTAAAACCCCGGCCTATGCCGAACTGAAGCGCCGTTTCGGCTGGGAGTTCGACGGCATGCGGCTTCATGAGCTCTACTTCGGCAATTTGGGGGGAAAAGAGCTCCTGGCCCCGGAGAGCCCTCTGATGAAAAAAATCCAGGAGAATTTCGGCGTCTTCGACAAGTGGGCCGAGGACTACAAGGCCACCGGGGCCTTGAGGGGCATCGGCTGGGTGGTCCTCTATGAAGACCCCGTGAGCGGGCGCCTCTTCAACACCTGGATCAACGAGCACGACGTGGGGCACCTGGCGGGCTGCCAGCCCCTCCTCGTCATGGACGTCTTCGAGCACGCCTATCTTCCCGACTACGGTCTGAAGCGGGCCGCATACATCCAGGCCTTCTTTGACAACATCGACTGGAAGGCAGTGGAAGGGAGGCTGGGGAAATAGGGGTTTGAGGTTTGACGGGAGGACCGGGGGAGCGCGGATACCCCGCCCTTCCCTCAAGCTCCCTTCCCAACCCGCCTAAGGGGAGTCGGGGAAGGCGAGGCCACACTGGCCTGGCCTTCCCCGACTCATTTCATACCCTTTTAGGAATGGGGGGAAGGGGGGCTGCGCCCCTTAGCCCTCTTCTCCCTGGTCGCCTTCCCCAGGCTGCAAGGCGGTGATTTTCTCGTGGCATTCTTCGGCGGTGAGGCGGCCGGCGAAGAACTCGCTGAGGATGTTCAGGAAAGGGTTTTCCACGAAGAAGCGATGCAAGGCCAGGCGGTCCCCCTGGCTGGGGAACTCAAGCTTCAACTGAAAGTGTTTGGCCATCTGGATAAAAAGGTCAATCTGGAGAACCTCAGCCTGGCGCATCTGGCCCTCGAGTTGAAAAAGCAGGCGCCTGAGACGCACCAGGTAGTCATCTCGCTCCTTGTGCTCCCGACGCTTGTGTTCCAGGAAGTTCAGATGCTGGGCCCTGGCCAGTTGGCTGAACGGAATGATCTTGCCCACCGGACCTCGCTCCCCGTAAAATAGGTTACTGCTCGATATGTATCATCTAACCTTGTGGATTGAAATAAAAAAGGATAATTATTGAGGGTATGACTGACAAGCTGTCCCCGGATTTCGCCAAGATGGGGGGCCTCCTCCCCGTCATCACGCAAGACGCCGCGGATGGCGAGGTGCTGATGCTCGCTTATATGAACGAAGAAGCCTGGGAGCTCACCC
Organism: uncultured Syntrophobacterales bacterium; assembly: GCA_965602785.1. GTDB lineage: Bacteria > Desulfobacterota > Desulfobaccia > Desulfobaccales > 0-14-0-80-60-11 > JBGSLA01. The sequence goes on along the minus strand of CBFDAH010000042.1, from coordinate 3,077 downwards.
TCAAGACCGGAGAAGCTCACTACTACAGCCGGAGCCGCCAGACCATCTGGCATAAGGGCGCCACCAGCGGCCACGTCCAGCGGGTCAAGGCAATTTATCTGGACTGTGATGCAGATACGGTGCTCTTGAAGGTGGAGCAGGTGGGAGGCGCGGCCTGCCATGAGGGCTACCGGAGCTGTTTCTACCGCAAGAAGGACCGGGACGGCTGGGCCCTAGCGGCGCCCCGCGTTTTTGATCCCAAGGAGGTATATCAGCGTGGATAAACTGCGGTTGGGGATTCCCAAGGGAAGTCTGGAGAAGGCCACCATCGAGCTGTTCCGCCGGGCCGGCTGGCAAATCAAGGTGAACGGCCGCAACTACTTCCCTGATATAGATGACCCGGAGATCGTCTGCTCCATGTGCCGGGCCCAGGAGATGAGCCGCTACGTGGAGAATGGCACCCTGGACTGCGGCCTCACCGGCAAAGACTGGGTTATGGAGAACGACTCCCTGGTGGTGGTGGTGGCCGATCTCATCTATTCCAAGACCTCCACCCGGCCGGTGCGTTGGGTCCTGGCGGTGCCGGCGGACTCGGAGATTCGCAGCACCAAGGACATGGCGGGAAAGAAGATCGCCACGGAGCTGGTGAACTACACCCGACGCTATTTCGCCGCCCGGAACATCCCGGTGAACGTGGAATTTTCCTGGGGGGCCACCGAGGCCAAGGTGGCAGCGGGGCTGGCGGACGCCATCGTGGAGGTGACGGAGACGGGGAGCACCATCAGGGCCCACGGGCTCAGGATCATCCATGAGTTCTTTCAGTCCAACACCCAACTCATTGCCAATCCCACGGTGTGGGAGACCGACGCCGGCAAGCGGGAAAAGATCGAGAACATCCGGGTGCTCCTCCTGGGGGCTCTGAGGGCGGAGAGCATGGTGGGCCTGAAGATGAACATCCCGGAGGACCAATTGAGGGAAATCGTGGCTCTGCTGCCGAGCCTCCTGGCGCCCACCATCAGCCCCCTCTATGAGACCGACTGGTACTCGGTGGAGGTGGTGGTGAACGCCTCTGAGGTGCGAAGCCTGGTACCTAGCCTGGTGGCGATAGGAGCTCAAGGCATCGTGGAGTATCCCCTGTACAAGGTGATCTAAGAACTTTGCCGTCAGAATTATCTTTCCAGCCAACCAGCTGTTCTCCCGGGAGAAGCTGTTGTTTTTCCCACTTTTAAAGGTCTGAGGCCCTGAGGCGGTGGGGCCTTTTTCTTTTTGAGGAGGAAGCTCAGTGTCGCAGGAACCGCAACAGGGAGCCGGGAAGAGTTTTTTCGAGCGGCATCCTAAGAAGACCCTGGCGGTTCTGGTGGGCCTGGCCCTCCTGGTGCTGGCCTTTATAGCCGATAAGCTGGTGGCCCTGAAGGTCAAACCCCAAGGACCTAGCATCCAGCGGTATGTCCGGCTGAGGGAACTGAATCCCTTGACCTTCGAGGTGATAACCCCGAATCCCCGGGTGTTCGACACGGAGGCCGGCTCCCCACCGAGGCAGGTGGTCATCAGGGTGGATGCCAACGGCTTCATCATCCCTTCCCAGGTGCATGCCAAGCCGGACCTGGTCCTGGCGTTTTTGGGGGGCTCCACCACGGAATGCCGCGCCGTGCCGGAGGACAGCCGCTTTGCCTACCTGGTGGGACGGTGTCTGGAGCGCACCCTCAAGCTCCCGGTCAATTCCTACAACGCCGCCCGCTCGGGCAACAATTCCTTCCATTCCCTGGACATTCTCTTGAATAAAGTGATGCCCCTGAACCCCGATATTGTGGTGATGATGCACAACATCAATGACCTCATCACCTTGATGTATGAAAAAACCTACTGGAACAAAAATCCCAACCGGCGGGTCATCATCGAGATACGGCCCACCCTGGTGGGGGAAGTCCGGGGGTTTTTCAGGGTGCTCAGGGAATACACCTTCCCCAACCTCTATCGGGCCTGGAAAGATCTGGTGCAGCGTAGCCGGGGGACACAGCCGGAGTTCGATGAATTTCGGCACATTCGGGGCAAGAAAATCGAGCTCAACCAGACGTATTTTCTGAAGGAATTCCGGCGCAACCTGCAGATGTTCGTGGCTCTATGCCGGGCCCGGCAGATTACCCCGGTGCTCATGACCCAGGCCAACCGGATGGTGGAGAATCTGGACAGTAAAACCTGGCAGGAGGTGTCGGTCCTCGAAGCTCAAGGGATTAAGTATGCGGAGTTCCGGAAGATTTACCGGCGCTTCAACCAGACCATCCGGGAGGTGGGGGCTCTGAACCGCGTCACGGTGGTGGACCTGGCCCGGGAAATTCCCTCGGTGGCAACCAATGTCTATGACGTGGTCCACTTGACGGAGCGGGCCTCTAAACAGGCTGCCCAGATCATTTGCAGGAAGCTTAAGCCTCTGGCTGAGACGCGGCTGGCAGCCAGAGATGATTTTCGGGAAGGGGGCCAGAGGCTGCAGTCCCCTGCTCCTGCCCCTGACACGTCGCTACGCTAGGGAGCCCGGCCCCGCCTGAAGGAAAAGCCAGAGGGGAGGACAGGGACAAACGTTCCCCCCGTCCTCCCCTCAGGTAATTTGTGCTCCAGTTTTATGGTGTTTTTTTCGCCTTATCTTCCTCAAACTTCAAAGCCAACCCGTTTATACAATAGCGCTGTCCGCTGGGCGGCGGGCCGTCGTTAAAGACGTGCCCCAGATGGCTGCCGCAGCGGGCGCAGAGCACTTCAGTGCGGCTCATGAACAAACTGCGGTCCGGTTTAGTGATGATGCGGTTCGGTGCGATGGGTTGCCAATAACTGGGCCAGCCGGTGCCGGACTCGAATTTGCTGTCCGAGGTGAAAAGTTCCAGGCCGCAGGCGGCGCATTGGTAAACTCCCTTGTCCTTGTTGTAGTTCAAGGGGCTCGAAAAGGCGGGCTCAGTGCCCTTTTTCCTGAGAATGTGGTATTGCTCCGGGGAGAGGTGCTGACGCCACTCACCCTCAGTTTTGTCAATTTTTTGCGTCATGGTGGTTCCTTGTTCTGAAGAAGTGGAGGCGGCGTTGACGCCTTGGCTGTTTGTCCAGGCCATGGGCCC
>CBFDAH010000041.1:0-18780 GCA_965602785.1 uncultured Syntrophobacterales bacterium | reverse complement strand
GCATCTTGCCTGTGCAGCACAGGCTGGAAGCCTGTGCTCCCAATGAACTTAAGGGCTTGGGGGTGGGGGTTTGGGGGAGGGGGTAAGGGTCTGCGACCCCGGTAGCACGGGCTTCCAGCCCGTGGGAACCCCCCTCCCCCAAGAAACCCTTCCCTCAGAACCTCCCTCCCAGCGCCCCGGCATAGCCGGTGAGTTCCACGTAACCCTGGCCGGTGATGGGCTGTTGGTTGCTAGTGCCTTGAACGCTCACCTGGCCTTCCCAGTAAATTATTTGGGATTGCCCTCCGGTGCGCAGTTCCTGGTCTGCCAGAGTGGGCTGCAGGGAAATAGTATATCCCGCTTCGGGAAGCGTAATCCGCCATCCCGCCGGGTAGGTGGCCCCGGAGTGGGGCGATTTCCAGGTTCCGGTGACCTGTATCTGGAAATCAGCGAGTTTCAGGTGCCGGGCCCGCCCCTGGGGGTCCACCAGGGTGCCGGCGGAGGCGGGGTCCAGGCCGCCGTCCTTGAGGCGCATGACATAGAGCATAAGCTCGGCGCCGTCCCCGAGCTGCAGTGAAAACCAGTCCCAGCCCACCTGATTTCCGGCCAGGTGAGCGGTGGAAAATTCCCGGTCGAACCAGCTTGTCCCGGTCACCTCCAGGGTGCGGTCCCCCAGGGTGAGCTGACCCCGGGTGGCCAGCCGGGTGATGGAATAGTAGTGGCTGGCCACCTCTGCGGCGGCAGCCTTGCGGCTGTAACCAGCCTCGCCATGCAGGACCGGGGGCTTGAGGGGTGTAAGTATCAGGTTCAGGGCCAGGCCATCGCTTTTCGCCTGAAGATGGTGCTCGTCTCCCTTCCCCTCTAGCCTCCAGTCATCCACCCAGACCTTGAGGCGGTCCGCCTCCGCCCCTGCCAGGCCCATGGCGCCCCGCTGGGCCTTCTCCCGGAAAGTAAAAATCCCCTGGTTGAGGTCGCTCACGGCCAGGTGGGCGAAGTAGACATTGTTGGCCCGCCAGGCTGACCGGGCCGGCGGGTCTAGTTTTTTTAACCCCACCCTAAAAAAGGTGAGCTGGTAGCCGAATTTTTCTCCGTCTTTTGCTTTCAGGTGCCCGGTATAGTACCACCACTCCGTCTTGAAATCCGGGTGGGCCCCATGGTCCCGGGGAAATGCAAAGACGCGCCCCGGCCGGGCCTTCTGGAAATCTTCGGCCCTGGACCCAGGCACTGCGGCTAAAAAGCAGGCTGCCATGAAAAACCCCAAAAAAAGCCAGATGAAGGATTTCTTATCCCTGCTCATGGTAAAATAGTTTACCGCTAAATATGGTTTTTTACCTCAGGTAAATGAGGAGGCTTAAATGAGCAGCATTAAAGTGGAGAAAAACCCTGACGCCGCCCGCCTCGACGCCCTGGGCGTGAAGAAGTGGCCCATCTGGACCAAGGAAGTGTCAGAATTTCCCTGGACCTACGACGGCGAAGAAACCTGCCTGTTCCTGGAAGGGGAAGTCACCGTCACCCCGGACGGCGGCGAGCCGGTGACCATGGGAAAAGGCGACCTGGTGACCTTTCCCATGGGCATGTCCTGCCACTGGAACATCACCAAACCCGTCCGCAAACACTATATCATTGAGTAGGGTTATTGTGGGGGGAGGGCCAGGGAGCGCGGCTCCCTGCCCTCCCCCTGCTTGGCTTGTTTTATTGGACTTGAGGGGAGGGCCGGGGGAGCGCAACTCCCCTGCCCTCCCCCCAAACCCCCCTCCCAACCCATCATACGGGAGCACAGGCATCTTGCCTGTGCCGCACAGGCTGGAAGCCTGTGCTCCCTCGCCCCTGTTAATAGATTGCGGGTGGGGGTGTGGGGGAGGGGGTAAGGGTCTCAACCCCGGTAGCACGGGCTTCCAGCCCGTGGGAACCCCCCTCCCCCCCCAAAAACCAGTGGCACAGGTGTCCTCACCTGTGCTTACGCCTTCACTTTCCCCTCATAGATGTAGGCGATGACTAAGCGGCGTTCCACCTCCGCGGGGATGAGGCGGCGGGTGTAGTCTTTGCCCTCGAAGTCGTCCAGTTCCCGGAATTTAATGGGCAGCCACGGGGAGGTCACCATCCAGGCCGGGTGGGGTTCTCCGGCGGGGTTCCACTTGAAGGTCGGATAACCCCGGTAGGCGCCCAGGCGGCCCCGAATGGTGCATTCCTCCCAGGTGGCTTCCAGGTCAGCGAGCAGGTGGTGGTACTGACCCCCGGGGACCAGGGTGCCGTAAACGATGAGGCGCTCTTCCGGATGGGCCAGGACCAGCTTCACCCGGGGGGATGGCAGCACGGGATAGGCTTTGACCCGCCGGGCCCGACGCAGATCGGCCCGTACCCCTCCCCTCTTCGGCCCGCCCCCGCTCGCGTCCAGATGGGCCCGCACCAGACTCAGCAGTTCATCCCAGGTTGCCATCTAACAGCCATTGGGGGGGAGGAAAAGGGGGATTTCCTTCACCGCCGCCGCCCCAGGCGATTTCGCAAAGCCAGGAAAAACAGGGCTACCTGGCCGGGGATGAGAACTGGGATAATTGCCCCCAAGACTTGGGCAGCAATTCCGGCTTGCTTCGGGAAGTCAGGACGCTGAAGAGTACCTTTTTGGAAAACATATAGTAAGGCGTTCCCCAGACTGGCCAGAAGAGAACAGCCAAACAGGTATGGATCAAGTACCAGGAACAGTCCTGAAAACCCAATAAACATAATCAGCAGAGCTAGCAAAGCCCGCAGGGGCCGCTCGCCGTAGCCGCTCAAGGCCCAATAGAACTGATACCATACCTGACCGGGATTAGCCCGCCGATGCATCTCCATTTCGCCGTAATGGAAGTCGCCGGCGTTTTTGAAATCACCTTCCTTCTCATAGTTGAGTTTAAGCTGTCGGTAGAGCTCCTCGACCCTAGCGTAGCTTTCTTTGGGGGGCCTCTTCTCGGTCCGATGCAGCAGGATTTCATCATAAACCACATTCTGGCCATGACGACGAGCCCAGGTAACATTATGAAACTCCACCCTGCGCAGGTCTGTGCCGGTGAACTTAAACTGGGACAGGGAGATGTCCTGGAAAACGAGGGCAGCTTCTTGGTCCAGTGAAAGATGCGAAAAATCCCCGCAGGGGACTGGAGGTGGAGGTTTCCCTTCTTTTTGTGGATTAATCCCTACAAACCGGGCTTGCCCACTGAATGTGGCCCCGGAAAAAATAGCCTCCTGAAAGGTGGCCCTTAAAAAAATGGTCTCCTGAAAGTTGGCACCGACAAAGTCGGCCCTTTTCTGAAAGATTGCCCATGAAAAGTCAGTTACCTGACGAAAGCTGGACTCAGAAAAGTCGGCGTCAAAAAAATTGGCATTTACAAAATTGGCATAACCAAAAAATTTGGCCTGTGAAAAGAAGGCATAAGTGAAAATGGCAACACGAAAACGAGCCATTTTCTCGAAAGTTGCAGCGGAAAAATCGCCGTCTGCGAAGTTTGAGCGACGAAAATCTGCCATTCCTTTGAAAGTTGCAATGGAAAAGTCAGCCTTTTCCTTGAATATGGCACCACGAAAATCTGTTCCTCCGTTGAAGGTGGCAGTATGAAAACCTGAACTTTTCTTGAAGGTAGCATTACGAAAATCTGAACTTGCCTTGAATGTGGCCCCAGAAAAAAAGGCCTCCAGAAAGGTGGCACTATTAAAATCGGCCTTCTGAAAAAATGCACCTGCAAAGTTAACCTCCTGAAAGGTGACCACGGAAAAGTCGGCCCGCCCCTGGAAAGTGGCATCGGAAAAGTCGGCGGGTTTGGCAAAGGTAACCTGGTCCTGCCCGGTAAGCTCTCTCAAAGAGAAGTCACCGGAGAAGAAGACACCCTTGAAATCGTAGTCCTCTGACTCCAGCTTGGCCGTGATGGCCCCGGTGAAGGCCTTATCCCCGTCCTTGTTCGGTTGCCGGGAGTGAAGGAGGCAGAGGCCCTCTAGGTCCCGATCCCAGGGCTCCCGGGAACATTTTATTTTTTCATATTTTTTATCAATCTCATGTATGCGGCAGGTTGCCATGGGCGATTCCCCGTAACAAGCAGCGCAATCTTCAAGGTTTTTCCCCCCTTTCTTAAAGGGGGGCTGGGGGGATTATCATACCTCTTAAAATCCCCCTAAATCCCCCTGTAGCAAAGGGGGACTTGGAAAATCTAATCCTTCATCATGAGGCCCCGGTTTTTGCCCTTTTCACTCCCTTTTCTCTGGCAAATAGGAGGCCAGGCCGTCTTGAAAGGGTTCGGGGGTCAGGCCGAAGTCCTCAAAAAAAGCCGTGGGGTCGCAGGTGCTGCCTTCCATGAGCATCGTTAGCTGGCCGGGGGTGAGGGGGAACCAGCGGAAGCGGCCGCAGAGGCTAGCGGCGAATTGCATGGTCCACACCGGCTGATGGAATTTCTTGGTCTTGCGCTTCAGGACCCGGGCGATGGTGTCTATGACCTCGTTGAACGTCAGAGGTTCCGGGCCCCCCACGTCATAGATTTTGTTCTCGGTCTGGGGCAGCGTGAGGGCCAGGGCAAAGGCCTGAGCTATGGTCCACACCGGCACCGGCTGCAGCTGATACATCCCGTCCCCGATGATGGGGAAGAAGGCCAGGCGCCGGATGTGCCGGGCGAAGAGATTGATGGACTGGTCCTCCGGCCCATAGATTATCGAAGGCCGAAAGATGGTGTAGGTCAGCCCCGAATTTATGACGTACTCATCGGCCCGGAAGTTGGTCATTTGATAAGGAACCGCGGGCTCAGGCCGGGCCCCCAGGGCGCTCATGTGGAGATAGCGCCGGACCCCGGCGGCCTTGGTGGCATCCACCACGTTCTGGGTGGCCTCTACGTGCACCCCCTCGAAGGTGATGCCCCGCCCTGGAAATTCCCGGATAATGCCCACGAGATGCACCGCCGCGTCGCAGCCCGCCACGGCCGGGGCCAGGGCTTCGGGGTGCAGGCAGTCTCCGGGGAAAATCTCCACCCGCTCCTGTTCCTTTACCCTTTTTTCCGAGCCCTGGCGCACCAGGGCGTGCACCTCATGGCCATGAGCCAGAAGCTCTTTCACCACTTCATTGCCAACAAAACCACTAGCGCCGCTGACAAAAACTTTCATAATTCACCACGGTACCAAAAAAGTGCCTACTACCTTCAAATTAGCACAGGCGGGACGCCTGCGCCACCAACTTCTTCTGTGGGCCTGGGCTTCTCCTATTCCTTTCAGCATGAAGGGGAGGGAGGGCCGCGGGCCACATTCCGGAAGGGAGGATTTGCACGGGCTGGAAGCCCGTGCTACCGGGGTCGAGACCCTTACTCCCTCTCAAATCCCTTCAGGGGGTTTAATACGAAGTTGCGCTCAAACAGGTAACTTCAGAAGGTGCCGGAGTTAAATCTTCATTATGGTTGGTGGCACAAGCGTCCCACCTGTGCAGGCGCAGGCTAAAGCCTGCGGCTACAGAAGATACTTATTTAATTGCATCTCCGTATAAGCCAGCCTGCCTGGGGTGGTGGAGGCTAAGCCACCTCCACCTCAGGCCCTCTATTGGGTTGGGAGGGGGTTTGGGGGGAGATGAGGGACCGCGCTCCCTGGCCCTCCCCCCAAAATAACCCGCCTACGGCGTCACGTCGGTAAATTGGGTGAGGTAGGCGGAGGTAGTATACAAGGTTTCGAGAGAAATATTATTCTTTTTCAGGGAGTTGGTGATGTCCGGGAGATAGTCCTGCACTACGGCCACGTGGAGGCGCATGAGGGCGCAGTATTGGCCCAAGGTCTCGAAGCCGGCGGTGGCTGCCTGCACCGGACAGCGCCCGCCGCAATAGGGGTGGACGCCGCAATCATGGCAGCCCAGGCGTTCTTTATAGTCCACCAGGTGATGAAGGTCCCGCTCATTCAGGCTCAGGCTGCCGTCCGGGGCGATGTCCCCCAGGGCCAACTCCGGGGGCAGATCGGCACAGGGAAACACCTTGCCGCCCACCAGATCATAGTTGGTGGCCAACTCCACGCCGCAGGCCGAGGACCCTCGGGATTTGCCGGTCACCAGATACAAAATGAGCTCATTGAGATGGACAATGGACAGAAGATCGCCCTGGGCCAGGCTGAAGCAATACTCTGACAGCACCTGGCGCAGGTCCCCTTCGTATGCCTCGAGGTAGCCGGGCAGGTTGAGATAGGGTTGGGGGGCTTCGGCCCAATGCCAGAAGAAGTGCTCGGCCCACCCTTGCCGGCGCAGTACCTGAAATTCCCGGAAACAATCAAGCAGGCTCTGGTCCTCCCGGAGGGTGGACCACATGAGCACCTCCCCCTGCCGCACCTCCTTCAGGGCTGCCAGATTTTCGTGAATCTTATCCAGGTCAGTGCCCCGACGCACGCGGTTATGTTGCACGCGGCGGCCGTCCAGAGACACCGCCACCAACCAGAGGCTCTCCAGGAGGCCGGGATAGCGGCTCATAGTGGGGATGAACAGCTCCCCGTTGGTGATGAGCATGTATTTGAGGCGGGGGGCCAGGGTGGAGCTGTCCAGAAAATCCATGACGCGGGAGATTTTGTCGGGGGCCAGAAGAGGCTCCCCCCCGTAGAAACACAGCACTACTTCCCGGTCCGGGGTCAGGTCGGCCAGGCGCAAAACCGCTCCGGCGTCCCGCTCCGGCACCGCTTCGGGAAAGGTGACCATCTGGCTGCGGTCGCCCTCCACCCCCAAGGTAACCGCGGCGTTGACACACCCCGCACAGCGGGCATAGCAGCGGCCTGTCACAGTGAGATGAATGAACAGCGGGCGTTTTTCAAAGTATCCCGCCGGCAAGTCAGGCAAGTTCTGGTCTATAAGGACAGAGTCGGGGTGAGCCAAATGGTGAAAAACAGAGTGGGGGAGACAGACTTTGCACATGGATTCGACCTTCAGTGTCGAATTTCTCAATCCAAGGGTTATGGTTCAACTATCGGTCGGGTTTCCAGCACGACTACGGCGATGGCGTGATTGTCTTCGTCGGCCAGGCTGAGGTGCATACCCCTGATGCCCGCTTCTTCGCACATATGAGCTGCCCGGCCGGTGACCTGGATTTCGGGTTTGCCCATGCGGTTGGGGAGTACCTCCACCTCCCGCCAGCGGATGCCCCCTTCCCTGAGACCTACTCCCAGGGCCTTGGAGAAGGCCTCCTTGGCCGCAAACCGCTGGGCGAGCTGAAATACCCCCTGCTTGGACCGGCCCTTACAGTAGGCGATTTCCCGGTCCGTGAAGACGCGCTTCAAAAATCGCTCGCCATAGCGGGCTAATACCCCATCGATGCGGTCCACCCGCACCAGATCAATCCCGACACCGTAGATCATGGAAAAAAGTTTTTGAGGGGAGGACCGGGGGAGCGCGGCTCCCCCACATTTCACTTCCCCTTAGCCTTCTTGGGCTTGGGGGCCTCAACCTTGCACATGCTGCCGGACTCGCCGCACTGGGAGCACGTTTTAGGTTTGCAGCGGGTATCCACTTGACTGCCACACTTTTCGCAGGTGAAGACTGCCATGCCTGGCCTCCAGGTCAATTTTGGGGACTTGTTACATCAAGCCCCAAGAGCTTCATCCAGAGATGGTAGTTCCTTTTTTAACACGGGAGGAAGACCTGTGCCACTAGTACTGCAAGGAACTCCGGGGGGAAGATTAGGGAGAGGGCAAGGGGCTGCGATTCTGACCCCCCTGCCCCCAGAACCTCTCCCCATTATCCATGGGGAAACGCAAGATCCAGGGCCTGATCCAAGCGCTCCACCGGGTGGAAGGTGAGGCCTTCACGCACGGACTCCGGGATTTCCTCCAGGTCAAAGGCGTTTTGGGCCGGGAGGATGATATCGGTGATGCCGGCCCGGTGGGCCGCCAGAACCTTGTTCTTGATGCCTCCCACCCGGAGGACGTGGCCCCGGAGAGTAATCTCCCCGGTCATGGCCAGGTGTTTCTTCACCGGCCGGCCTGACAGGAGCGACACCAGAGCGCTGATGAGGGCCAGCCCGGCTGAAGGCCCATCCTTGGGGATGGCCCCGGCGGGTACGTGGATATGAATGTCCGTGCCATCGAAGAAATCTTCCTCGATGTCCAGGAAGGGGGCCCGGGCCCGGATGTAACTCAGGGCCGCAGCGCCCGACTCTTTCATTACGTCCCCCAGTTGGCCTGTGAGCTTGAGATCGCCCTTCCCCGGCATGCGCAACGCCTCAATGAAGAGGATGTCGCCGCCGCTGGGGGTCCAGGCCAAGCCGGTGGCCACTCCGGGCTCCGGGTGCTCCAGGGCTGCGTCCCGGAAGAACTTGGGCGGGCCGAGGTAGGTAGCCAGGTCATTCTCGGTGATTTCCACCCGCTCCTTTGCACCCTCCACAATCTCCCGGCCGACGCCCCGGCAGAGGCCGGCCACCTCCCGCTCCAGGTTGCGCAGGCCCGCCTCCCGGGTGTAGGAAGCAATGATGGCCCGTATGGCCTCGGGGGTAACATTGAACTGTTCGGCAGTGAGGCCGTGAGCCTCCAATTGCCGGGGAATGAGGAAGTTGAAGGCAATCTCCAGCTTCTCCTCCTCAGTGTAGCCGGGAAGCTCCAAGACCTCCATGCGGTCCTTGAGGGCTGGAGGAATAGGGTCCAAAAGATTCGCCGTGGTGATGAACATAACCTTGGAGAGGTCATAGCCCACATCCAGGTAATGGTCCGAAAACGAATTATTCTGCTCCGGGTCCAGCACCTCGAGGAGGGCCGAGGACGGGTCGCCCCGGAAGTCGGCGCCGATCTTGTCCACTTCATCCAGTATAAAGACGGGGTTGTTGGAACCAACCCGGCGCATGCTCTGGATGATGCGGCCGGGGAGAGCCCCCACGTAGGTGCGGCGGTGCCCCCGGATCTCGGCTTCGTCCCGCACACCCCCCAGGGACAGGCGTACGAACTTGCGCCCCAGGGCCCGGGCAATGGAGCGCCCCAGGGAGGTCTTGCCGGTACCCGGCGGCCCCACGAAGCACAGAATGGGCCCCTTCATGTCGGGCTTGAGTTTGCGCACCGCCAGGTACTCCAAAATGCGTTTCTTAACTTTTTCCAGGTCGTAATGGTCCTCATCCAGAATCTGACGGGCCTGGGACAGCTCCAGGTTGTCCTCGGTGATGACACTCCAAGGGAGCTCGATCATCCATTCCAGGTAGTTGCGGATGACCTGGTGGTCCGGGGAGGTGGGAGGGGTGCGCTTGAGGCGCTCCAGTTCCCGTTCAGCCTCTTTCATGGCGTGGGGAGGCAGTTCGGCATCCTCCAGGCGGGTCAGGAGTTCGGTGATTTCCCTGGTCTTGTCATCTAGATCCCCAAGCTCCCGTTCCATGGCCCTGATCTGTTCCCGCAGGTAATAGTCTTTCTGGGTTTTCTCCATCTGCCCTTTTACATCGGACTGGATCTTTTTCCCCAGTTCCAGGATCTCCAGCTCCTTGTTGATGAGGGCCAGGATCCGGTTCAGGCGGGTTTTAACGTCGATGGTCTCCAGAAGCTCTTGCTTTTCCGCCTTACCGATGTTGAGGCTGCCGGCCGTGACGTCCGCCAGCACCCGGGGATCGCCCATTTCACGGACCAGAGCGCCCAATTCCGCCGGCAGGTAGGGAGAAAGCTCCAACATATTGAGGAAGAGGCCCTTGACGCTGGAAATCAGGGCCTCCAGTTCCAGGTCGGGCTCATAGTCCTCGGGGATGGGACTTACCTGGGCGCTAAAGTAGGGTTCGTAGCCTACCCAATTGTCCACTCGGAAGCGATAGAGTCCCTGGAGCAGGAGACGCACCGAGCCATCCTCGGCCTTGCGCATTTTGAGGATTACACAGGCGGTGCCCACCTGGTAGAGATTGTCGGGGCCATAGCCCGTAGGTTGTTCCTCCCGGGAGGCCACAATCCCGAAAATCTTGTCCGTCATGATGACATCATCTACCAGTTTTTGGGCCGTTTCCTCCCAAAGGGCCAAAGGCAGGATAACCCGGGGAAAGAGCACCAGCTCAGAGCTGGGTAGGATGGGCAGTATAGTGGGTTCCCGAGGAGTCTCCTCGCTCTCTTGGGCAGTTACTTCAATGTTTGTATCATTCAAGGTCATAAAGCCATTTACCTCATTATTCAGTCTTGGTTTCCCGGACTTCTTTCACGGCGATGCGTCGGGCCCGGGGGCGGAGGTGGGGCAGCTTCACTTCCAGAATACCCTCCCGGTAACGTGCCTTAATCCCCTCCGGATCAATGGGTATGGGGATCTGGAAGCTCCGCTCAAAGTTCCCATAAGTTATTTCATAATTAAGGACCCGGGTGACCTGGGCCGGGGGAGTAGGGCGGCGCTGACCTCGGATAATCAATTCCTGTCCCACTAAGTCAACTGCCAGATCCTCTTTGACGGCCCCGGGAATTTCCAGGCGCAGCACCAAGCCTTCGGTGGTTTCATAGAGGTCCATGGCTGGGCGGAAAGGCATCTGCACTTCACCCAGGGGAAACAGCCGCTCGCGCCAGCCTCTCTTCCTCTCCTCCAGGTGCTCCAGGTCCCTAATGATTCTTATCTTGATGAAACGATGCATGAATTGTCCTCGAAATTACTCAATACTATCAAGTTAGGCATTCATGGCTAAAAGTCCAGAGGGGTTTTTAAGATAACCTGGTAATTAACCCCGGAAATTCAGTCTTCAGGGGTCGATGCTTGGTGGCCAATTTTCCCTGTTTCACTAACCGCTGGCTACTACTCACTCACCCCTGGCTTCCCCTCCCTTGACCGCCCGGGGAAATCCGTGATAGCTTCCCAGCATGCGCCGCAACGTGGTCTGTCTCGGAGCCGTGAACCTGGATTTACTTTATAAGGTTGATGCCCTGGAAGAATTCCTCGCATCCTGGGGCACCGGCCTGATTCGGGGAGGCGCAGAGGCCCTCACCCCGGAGGCCGAAGTCCGCCTCCAAGAGCTCCTGCCCCGCTTTGCCCAACCCGGGGAGCGCTGCGGCGGCGGCCAGTCCGCCAACACGGCCTACGCCCTGGCCCGCCTGGAGGTCCCGGTGGTCCTTCTGGGCCGGGTGGGCGCAGACGAAGACGGCGCTTTCCTGAAAGAAAGTTTGGCGGGTGTCACCCTGGACCACCTGGTGACCCAGGGGAAAAGCGGCCGAGCCTACATTCTTCTAGATCCTGAAGGGGAGCGCACCATCCTCGTGGCCCCCCACACCAACAATGAGCTTACGGAGACGAACATTCCCCTGGAAGTGGTGGCTGAATCTGCTTTTTTCCATGTAACGTCCTTTGTAGGGGTCAGCCCCCTTCAGGTGCAACGGCGGCTTCTCCAGCGTCTCGCCGGCACTCTCCGGGTCTGCTTCGATCCGGGGGAATTTTACGCCCGTCGTGGCCGGGAGGCCCTCTCAGACATTCTCGACCAAACCGAAACCCTTTTTGTCACGGATACGGAATGGGCCCTTTTGGGAGGCGTCCTACGGGGTCACCTGGAATGGGCCCCACCGGTGGTTCTGGTGAAGCGGGGCAGCCGGGGCTCCCGTCTGCTCACCCCGGTGCGCTACCTGGACTTTCCCCCCTACGTCCCCGAGGGCCTAGTGGACACCATAGGGGCCGGAGACGTCTTCGCGGCGGGCTACATCGCCGGGATGTACCAGGGTTTGAATCTCCCCCAGGCCGTGCGCCTGGCCAGCGCCCTGGCGGCTTACAAACTGGGGGGCACGGGGCGGGCACGATACCCCGACCGCAAAGTCATGGACGCCATAGTTTCTTCCTTGAGGTGAGGGATGTTCACCTTGCGCTGGTTCTCAAGAGGCCGGGACCAGGCCGCCATCGGCCTCTTTACCGTCTCCCTGGACTACATGGCAAAGGGCTTTATCAAAGGAAGGCTGGCCTACGTTTTCTACGACCGGGCCCCGGGAGAGACCCCTGCTTCAGACCGCTTCCACGCCGCAATGCGGGAGTGGGGCGTGCCCCTGGTGACCCATTCCTCTGCGGCGCTGCGGCGCCTGATCAGGGAGCGGGGACTGGGGCTCCAGGCGGCCCCAATGGCATCTGGCAGGAGGTGATGTGGGAGCTTATGGCCGTCAGAGTCCGGGAGGCCAGGGGCCAACTCATCCCCGGGGGCCTCGACCTCACCGGCCAATTGGATAACTTCCTACAGGAACAAACAGACCCTGACGGCTGTTTGATTTGAAATTGGGGGAGGGCCAGGGAGCCTGGCTCCCTCTTTCCCCCCAAGCCCCCTCCCCACCCCGGTAGGGGCCGGAGAAGGCGGGACCTTTAGCCCCCCTTCTCCGGTTTAATTATCCCCTCTAAGGGGTTGGGGGAGGGAGTTTGCGGGAGGAGATAGGGGCCCATGGCCCCGGTAGCACGGGCTTCCAGCCCGTGGGAACCCCCCTCCCCCAACCATCACCCAAGGAGCTTTCATGCACCCCATTCAGTTGAATACGGATTGTGAGGGGCCGTTGGCCCTGAATGATAATGCCTTTGAGTTGTGCCGGAATTTTCTACCGCCGGACGGCGGCGCCTTCTTCACCCAGGTGAGCCGCTATGAGGACTTTCTGTCGGACATTGCCAAAAAGCCGGGGTACAAGGCCGGGGACACCCTGAAGCTCATTCTCCCTTTTCTCAAGAGCGCCGGTCTCACCAACGCCCAGATCGCGGAGTACTCCCGCCAGCACATCACTCTCGTGCCCAAAGCGGAGGACGTCTACCGCTTCCTCCACAGCCTGGATTTCCCCATCTTCGAGATCAGCGCCAGCTACCGCCAGTTCGCCGAAGCGGTGGCCGTAAAACTTGGCTTTGCCCCCGAGCGCCTCTACTGCACCGAGCTTGATCTGGACCGCTACAAGCTTTCTGAAGGGGAGGCGGCTGAGCTGCGCCGCCTCATGGGGGAGATTGTGGCCGCACCGGCTATTGAATTGCCCCCTGAAGCCAGGACCCTGGAAGACTTGACGCCAGGGGTTCAAGAAGCCATCCGCCTCCTGGACACCATTTTCTGGGACACCATCCCCCAGATGAACATCGGCCGGATTTACCAGGAGATGAACACCATGGGCGGCCCGGAGAAGGCTCAGGCCCTGGAGGACAGCCTGGCCCAAACCGGCCTCACCTTTGCCAACCTCATTTACGTGGGGGACAGCATCACGGATGTGCCGGCCCTGGAGAAAGTGCGGGCCGGGGGCGGCGTGGCCGTGTCCTTTAACGGCAACCGCTACGCCATCCAGGCCGCCGAAATCATCGTGGTGGCCGACACCGCCTGGCCGGTGGCCCTCCTGGCCGCTATTTTCCGCCACTGGGGGAAAGAAGGGGTGGTGGAGTTGGCCCAGTCCTCCCGGCCCGGGGCCTCCAAGTACCTCGTGCTCCCCGAGGCTCAGATCGAGCCCATCGCCATGGGCCTCCAGGGAAGCACTTTCAACCTTTACCACCCCAGCACCTCCCAACGGGAGGCGGTGGTCCGGGATAGCACCGCCATGCGCCGGCGTCTCTGGGGAGAGGCCATCGCGGCCCTGGGGTAATGAGGGGTTAAAGCTAGTTGAGAGGAGGGCCGGGGGATCGCCGATCCCCCGCCCTCCCCTCAAACACCCCTCCCAACCCCCTTTAGGGTGGCCGATTCCTGCAAGGCTTGTGAGCCTTGCAGGAATCGGCCCTTTTTTCCCCCTAAGGGTTTGGGGGAGGGAGTTTGAGGGAGGGAGTAGGGGCCTCTGGCCCCTAGCCCCCTTCCTCAAAAAGGGTCTTCTGGGAGGCGTCCTGGGTCACACGCCTCCGGTGGCGGGCCAGTTTGGGGAAGCCCAGAGGGTCCAGGCTCCCGGACTCCAGGTTCCCCAGAACCTCCCGAGCCCGCTCGATAACCTCCTGGGGGACGCCGGCCAGCTTCGCCACCTGAATGCCGTAGCTCTGGGACGCGGCCCCAGGCGCCAGCTGGTGCAGAAAGACGATGCTGCCGCCCTCCTCCGCCACCAGCACCTGGAAGTTTTTCACCCGGGCTTTCAGGCGGCTCAACGCGGTGAGCTCCTGGTAGTGGGTGGCAAAGAGCGTGCTCACCCCCACGCCAGCCACCTCGTGGAGGTGCTCGGCCACGGCCCAGGCCAGGGCCAGGCCATCAAAGGTGCTGGTGCCCCGGCCGATTTCGTCCAGGATGACCAGGCTCCGGGGCGTGGCCTGATGGAGAATGCGGGCGGTTTCGTGCATTTCCACCAGAAAGGTGCTCTGGCCCCGGCCGATGTCATCCACCGCGCCCACCCGGGTAAAGATGCGGTCCGTCAACCCCACCACGGCCTTATCGGCGGGCACAAACGACCCCGTTTGGGCCAGAAGCACCGTCAAGGCCACCTGCCGTAAAATCGTAGACTTCCCGGACATGTTGGGCCCGGTGACGATGAGGACCCGGCTGGTCTCTTCCAGGGTGACGTTGTTAGGGACAAAGCTCCCGGCCGGCAGGACCCGCTCGATCACCGGGTGGCGCCCCGCGGTAATTTGCAAGATCGGCGCGTCCGCGATCTCTGGGCGGCAGTACCGATAGTGGGCCGCCACCTCGGCCAGGGCAGCCCAGACATCCAGGCGGGCCAGGGCCTGGGCCACCCTCTTCAGGCGGGAAGCCTCCCCCCCCAATCTCCGGCGCAGTTCTTGAAACAATTCCTGCTCACGTTTGCTGCGCACGTCCTCCACCCCCAGGACCCGGGCCTCATGTTCCTTCAGGTCCGCGGTGATGAAGCGCTCGGCATTCACCAGGGTCTGCTTGCGGTGGTAATCCGGTGGCACCAGGTGCAGGTTGGCCTTGGAAACCTCGAGGTAATACCCGAATACCTTGTTGTAGCGCACCTTCAGGGAGGAGATGCCGGTGCGCTGACGCTCCTGCTCCTCCAAACGGATAATCCAATCCTTGCCCTCCCGGGAAATCTGAATCAGCTCGTCCAGCTCGGCGTCATAGCCCTCCCGGATGACGCCCCCGGCCTGGAGAGTGGGAGGCGGGTCCTCTGTCAGGGCTCGGGAGATGAGATCGTGGATGTCCGACAGGTCCTCCAGGTCATGGGCCGCCGCCGCTATGAGCGGGGGAGCGTTCTCAGGCAGCATTTCCCGGAGCAGCGGCAGCCTCCCCAAAGCGTAGCGCACCGCTCCCACTTCCCGGGGGGTGGCTTGCTCCAGGGCGAGGCGGGCGGTGAGGCGCTCCAGGTCCCCCATTCCCTTGAGGGCCTGACGCCACCTCTGCCTGAGCACACTTTTGTCTTTGAAAAAGTCCACCGCATCTAGACGGGCTTCGATACTCTCCCGGTCTTTGAGGGGTTGGCGCAGCCACCGCCCTAAAAGCCTTGCCCCCATGGGAGTGATAGTGACGTCCAATATCTCGAGGAGGGAACCCTGTCGGCTGCCGCTCCGCCAGGTCTCGAATATTTCCAGGTGCCTGAGGGTGGCTTCGTCCAGACCCAGGTAGTCGTCCCGGGAATACGGGATGAGCCGGTCCAGGTGGGGGAGGCTCAGGGTGTGGGAATCCCTGAGGTAGCGGAGAATGGCCCCCGCCGCCGCCACCCCCAGGAGGTTATCCTGCAGGCCGAAGCCGTCCAGAAACAGGGTGCCCAGGACGCGCCCCAGTTCCCGGCGGGCCGCTTCCAGGTCGAAGGCAAAAGGGGGCAGGGGCCGCTGGGTGGGGGGCTCCTGAAACGGCGAGAGGGCCACGGCCAGGACCTCTCCCCCCGAGCCCTCGGGCACCAGGAGCTCTGCCGGCCTGAGACGCCAGAGCTCGTCCCCCAGGGTTTCACCTTCGGCGCCTTCCGTCAGGCGAAACTCTCCGGTGGAAAGCGACAGATACGCCAGGCCCCACCTGTCCCCCTGAAAGGCCACCGCGGCCAGGTAATTCTCGGCATGGGCCGTAAGAGCGCCAGGGTCCACCTGGGTTCCCCGGGTGAGGATACGGGTCACCTCCCGACGCACCAGGCCTTTGGCCTGAGAGGGCTCTTCCACCTGCTCGCACACCACCACCTTGAAGCCTTGCTCCAGGAGCTTCCCGATGTAGTTTTCGGCGGCGTGCACCGGAAAGCCGGCCATGGGGATGCCCTCCTCCCCCGCCCGGCTGCGGGAGGTCAGCGCAATGCTCAGAGCCCGGGCGGCTTCTTCGGCGTCCTGGAAGAAGAGCTCGAAAAAATCCCCCATCTGAAAGAGGACCAGGGCATCGTCGTACCTGGCCTTCAACTCCAGGTACTGCTTGAGCATGGGGGTGATTTTATCTGGCGGGGGACTTGCCATAACGGAAGTTGGGGCTTTTAGACCGGGAAGTAGGGGGCGATGGGCTAAGCCCCGATTTCTTTTTACAAAAAATTTTCAGGAAGGTTGAACTGAGAAAAAACAAGGGCGGCTAGCTTCAGAATCCCGCTCCCGCCCCCCGACTTGCATTCCTGGTACTTATTCTTCTTTATGTTGTTCTTCCTGCGGTTGTGCTTCTTTAGGTTCCTCTGGTGATGCGGCGGCCTGGAGCGATTCAGCCGATGCTTGCATAGCAACCCCGGTTCGTTTCAACTCTGCACTCATAATTTCGATATTATGCTGTAATTGGCGAATGGTCTGGCGTTGTTTTACATGATCATAGATAAAGTAAAGTAAAACTATAAAAGCTCCTAAAGCAAAAGTAAAAATAACCAGAACCCATAAATGGATGTCCGCGGTCTCTAAATTAATTAAATATAAATTTAACATAAGTTTTACAGGATGTTTCAAAACATCAATATTTTGAATAATAAATATCAAACCTATTAAAGCAACAAGGCCGATAAAAAATGCTTTTACATAGCGCATGATATAACCTCATCTTTCAAGGCGGTAAAGTGTGGCAGCAGGCGCGCATATGTCTGCCGGAAATGCTCCGGGATTACCCGCACTTCGGCAAAAACCGGAATGTAATTGGTGTCGCCGTTCCAGCGAGGCACGATGTGCCAGTGAATGTGGGCCTCCACCCCGGCTCCCGCCACGATCCCCAGGTTGAGTCCCACGTTGAAGCCGTCCGGCCGCATGGTTTCCTTGAGAATGCCGAGGGCCTGGCGGAGCTTCACCTGGAGGTCCAGGAGCTCTTCCGGGGTCAGGTCGTCCAGACCCGGGACGTGGCGCAGAGGCGCAATCAGAAGGTGGCCGTTGATGTACGGGAACTTATTCATCATGATCCGGGTGAGTTTGCCGCTAAAAAGCACGAGGCGCTCGGCCAGATCCTCATCCGGCCAGGGACAAAAGATACAGCCCTGGGGTTTGTCCTCCCCCAGGATATATTCCATGCGCCAGGGCGCCCAGAGCACTTTCATGGGAAAAAACTCGTCACAGAGGCCAGGCCTAACCCTCGCCCCGCTTGCACTATAGCACGATTTCCCCAAGATTCAAGGGCTTTTATGAGGAAGAATCCCCGGCGCCCCGCGTGGCCCCCCTTGGTCTTGAGGAGGGTCCCGGTCAGTGCGTCAGGGCAAAAGCCGGTTTGATTTCCCCCACGGTTTGTTCCTGATGATTTTGGAGGACGGGCCGCCACTGGGGGGTAAGAGCCTCCTGGGCCATGGGGGTCAGCAGCCCAAGCTGGTGCAGGGTTTCAATGATGGCGGGGCCCAGGGCCCGGGAGGCCCCGTCCTCGATCTTCAGGGCCACTCCCAGGCCTTCCTGGGCCAGGGCCAGGGCAAAGCCCCCTTCGGCCCCGGTTTTGGCGAAGATCCGGCCGGGGAGGGCCTGCATGATCAAGGTCTCGAGACGCCCGTCCCCGGCGATGTGGCGGGGGTGGTTCAGGCAGGCAGCCATGAGAGTCCCCTCGGGGCTATCCGGGGGCGCCGCGGCCAGGCGGGCGAAGCCCCGGGCGATGCCGCGCAGGGGCACGGTGAAGACCGGGGCGCTGCAGCCGTCCAGGGCCACGGGGATGTCCGCCGGGTCCAGCCCCACCATATCGGCCACGGTCTGCAAGATAAGCTGCTGCACCGGATGGACCGGGTTGAGGTAGTCCTCCAAAGGCCAGCCCTGGTGGACGCACAGAGCCAGCATGCTGGCGTGCTTGCCGGCGCAGGTGTGGTGGAGCGGAGTGGGTTTGGCCCCGGCCTGGGCCAGGGCCTGGGCCGTGGGGCGGTGCAGCGGAGGGTGGCTGCCGCACTGGAGCACCCCGGGGTTTAGTCCAATACGGGCCAGGATTTGCTCCACCAGGGCCACCTGGAAGTCCTGGCCGCTCAAAGAGCCGCTCATGAGGGCCAATTCCTCCGGGCCGAAGCCGAAGGCCTGGGCCGCGCCGGTGGTGATCAGCGGCAGGACCTGGAAGGGCTTGGCGAGCGACCGCATGCACACCGGCGCCTCCGGGTCCCCCAGGTGATGGCGCACCGTGCCGGCTTCATCCACCACCGCGATCTCACCCCGGTGGCGGCTTTCCACCTCAGAGCCCCGGGTTACCTCCACCAGGATAGGCGGGTATTCCTCTGCCATCGGCTCCTTCCTTTAGAAAAGAGAATTAACGACATAAATACTTGCTCATTATTAACCTTTATCAAAATATATTATGTTTCCATAAGCTTGCTGATAACTATAAGAAAATAATGCTTTTTTATATAGGAGGCCTGCTTCGCTCGTTTGGAAAGTTAGAATCATTATACCTCTTGACGATTATTAAATACTCCTCCTTTTATGTTGTTGAATGGCAATAATGGCGTTGCTCACAAAAGAATTTTGTTAACTCCCTTTTTATATCTCAACCAAATAACTGCGTAGCCATCAAAGTTCCTACAATATAAGCTATCGGGTAGAACCAAACGATGTATTTATCAATACGGTGTACTTTGTCTTCTTTACCCTCAATGACTGACCTGCCCCCAGCAGTTGTACCAAGTTTTAAGTTAGGATGGGGTTCAAGT